>DATMML010000123.1 GCA_035570235.1 Vicinamibacteria bacterium
GGGGCGAGGAAGCCGGTCGGGGCCCAGAGGGCTCAGGGGTTCGCGCCCTCCCGGATCGTCACCACCCGGCGGCCCACGACGTCCTGGAGCCGGTCGGTCTGACCGCTGGGCCAGCGCACCTCGATCGCGTCCGCCTTTGCGCTCGCGCCCAGGCCAAAATGGAGCCGCAGGTCGTTGTGGGAATAGTAGCTCGATTGACTGAGGACGGCCTGGGCCTGCTTCCGCCCCCCCGCGGTCACGATCACGGTCGCGCCCAGACCCGCGCGGTTGGACCTGGTCCCCACCAGCTTCACCTCCAGCCAGGCGTTGGGGCCCGAGTACTCGTTTCGCAGCAGAGAGGGAGGCTCGTTCATGTTCATGACCAGCACGTCCACGTTCCCGTCGTTGTCGAAGTCTCCGAAGGCGACGCCCCGGCTGGAATGGGGCGCGCTCGCCCCCGGCCCGCTGCGCGCGCTCACGTCCTCGAAGCTCGTCCCCTCCCGGTTGCGGAAGACCACTTTCGGCCCCCGGTGCGGGTACTCCTTGAAGCGGCGCTCGATCTCCGGGTACACGTTGCCGGTGGCGTAGAAGATGTCCGGCCGCCCGTCGTTGTCCAGGTCCGGCATGCCCGCCCCCCACTCCACGTAGCGGTTCTGCACCCCGAGACCGACCGAAGAGGCCACGTCCTCGAACTGGCCGCGACCCAGGTTGTGAAAGAGGGCGGGGATGTCGTCGGCGAAGTGGGTCTTTAGCAGGTCGAGCTGCCCGTCCCCGTCGTAGTCCCCCACCGCCAGGCCCATCCCCGCTTGCGGGTTTCCGTACTCGCTGTAGGCCGCGCCGCTGGCCACCGCGGTGTCGGTGAAGGTGCCGTCGTGGTTGTTGTGGTAGAGGATGGCGGCGGTGGAGTCGCAGGCGACGTAGATGTCAGGCCAACCGTCCCCGTCCAGATCGGCCGCGGCCGCCGTCATCGGGTACCGGCCCGTGACCGAGGCCACCCCCGAGCGCTCGGAGACGTCGGTGAAGGTGCCGTCCCCGTTGTTGTGATAGAGGAGGTTCGTGTCCGTGGGCAGGCCCTTGGGGCCGCAATTGACGGGGATGCCCTTCCACAGGCAGTTGGTTCCCTGGCCCGGCTGCAGGGCCTTCTCTAGGTCGAAGGCCAGGTAGTTGGCCACGAAGAGGTCGAGCTTTCCGTCCCGGTCGTAGTCGATGAACGTGCAGCCGGAGCCCCAGCGGGTGCCGGTGGTGGGGAAGCCGGCCTTGGCCGTCACGTCCTCGAAGGTGCCGTCCCCCCGGTTGTGATAGAGGACGTTCCGGCCAAAATAGGTCACGAACATGTCCAGCCAGCCGTCGTTGTCGTAGTCGCCCACGCAGACGGAGGAAGCCCAGCCGGTCTTGCCGAGCCCGGCCCGGGCGGTCACGTCCGTGAACGTCCCATCCCGGTTGTTGTGGTAAAGGTGGCTGACCGGGGCTTGGCCGGGAGGCCAGACCACGTCCTCCCGCGTGCCCTCGCGGAGTCTCGTTCCGTTCAGAACCAGGACATCCACCCACCCGTCGTTGTCGTAGTCCAGGAAGGCCACCCCCGCGCCGTTGGTCTCGATGATGAAGCGCTTCTCCTCCAGGCCGCCGTAGACCGAAGGATGGCGCAGGCCCGCGCGTTCGGCCACGTCCACGAGGGAGACCGGCCAAGGCGGGTCCGCGGCCTTGGCCGGGATCAGGAGGAGCGCCGCCCCCAGGGCATACAGAGGCAGCAGGAGCCTCACCGGGGCTCCTTATCGCCCTGGAGCCGCTCCGCGAGCTCCAGCTCCTTGCGGGCCTCGTCCGGGTGGCCCCCCTGTTGGAGCAGCTGGCCCAGGAGGTAGTGCGCGGACTTGTTGTTGGGGTCGTAGGCGATGGCCCGCCGCAGCATCCCCTCCGCGGTCGTAGGCTGGCCTTTCTTCATGTATGCGCGGCCCAGGAGTATGTAGGGGCCGCTGAAATAGGGGTTGAGCCAGATCGACTTCTGGAGGGCGGTGGTCGCCTCCTCCCACTTGTTCTGGCGGGTGTAGGCGTCGCCCAGACGGTAGAAGGCCATGGCGTTGCCGGGGTTGACCTCGAGCTCCTTCTCGAGCAGGGCCACCGCCTCGTCGAAGCGGGCCCGGAAAATGGCGGCCTGGGCCAGGAGGTAGCGGGCCTGGGGCAGGCGGGGATCCTTCTCCACCGCCTTGCGCAGCTCCGCGTCCGCCATCTCCTCGAACTCCAGGCGGACCATCATCTGGCCGGTGAGAAGGTGGGCCGCGGCCGAGTCCGGGCTGACGCGGTAGAGGCGGGCCAGGGCCTCGCGGGCCTGATCCGGGTGGCGGGTCTGGATGTAGGCGTTGCCGAGCACGAAGAGCAGCTCGCTGTTGTCGGCGGCCCAGGCCCGGGTCCGCTCCAGGTAGGGAATGGACTCGGGAAGGCGGCCGGCGAGGTAGAGCGACAGGCCGAGGACTTGGGCGGCCTCGCGGCCCGCGGTCGAGTCCGCGGGCAGCTTCTCGACGACGGGCCGCAGGCGCTCGATGGCGTGGAGGGGATCGTCGCCGTGGTAATAGGCGACACCCTGCAGGCAGGCCACGCGCGGGTCCCCCGCGTCCAGCCCCCTCAGCCGCTCCAGGGCGGCCGCGGGCTTGCCCTCGTCGACGAGGGCGCGAGCCTCGGCGAGCGCCACCGTCGTGGGGTCGAACGGCTCCTCCGGGGCGACCCCGCCGCCAACCAGCAGGACGGCCACGAGGAAGGGCCCCGGGCTCACCGGTCGTCTCCTTTGGCGCGGCCGGCGCCCTCCTGGAGGGTGAGGATGCGGTCGACGGGGAGACCCCGCCATAACTCCTCGCGGCCGTTCGGCCAGCGCACCTCCAGCCGGTCCACGGTGGTGGAAAGGGCGAGGCCGAAGTGAACGCGCAGGTCGTTCTGGGATGCGTAGCTGCCCCCTCCGATCACCTCCTGGGTCTGGACGAGGGGCCCCGTCTGGCAGCGCAGACGCGCCCCGATCGCGCTGCGATTCGATTGCCTCCCCACCAGCTTCACGGTGATCCAGTGATTGCGGTTCTGGGGGAGGGTGCGGAACAGGTCGGGCGTGTCGTGGACGTTGTTGATGACCACGTCCACGCTGCCGTCGTTGTCGAAATCGCCAAAGGCGCAGCCGCGGCCGGCCTTGGGGGTGGTGGCGGGGGGGCCGAGCGCCTCCGTTATGTCCTCGAACCGCCCGTTCCCGAGGTTGCGGTAGACGACCTTGCGCTGCTTGTACGGGGCCTCCGTCTTGAGCTGCTCCACCTCCGGGTAGACATGGCCGTTGACCAGGAACAGGTCGAGCCAGCCGCGATTCGCGAGGTCCACGAAGCCCGCCCCCCAGCCCAGCCAGCGGGTGTTGATTCCGAGCCCGGCCGCGAATGTCCGGTCCTCGCAGAGCCCGTCCCCGGTATTGGCGTAGAGGGTGGAGGTGTCGCCCGCGAAGTTGGTCTTGAAGATGTCCCGCGTCCCGTTGTGGTCGTAGTCCCCGATCCCCACCCCCATCCCGGCCTGGGGCTTGCCGTCCTGGCTGTAGGCGCAGCCCGCCGCGACCGCGATGTCGGTGAAGGTGCCGTCGTGGTTGTTGCGATAGAGGGCGGCGGGGTTGGAGTCGTTGGCCACGTAGAGGTCGGTCCAGCCGTCGTCGTCGAAATCCAGGGTGCTGACGCCCAGGCCGTAGGTGCCGCTGGCCTTCGTGATCCCCGCCTTCTCGGAGACATCCTCGAAGGTCCCGTCCCCCCGGTTGTGGTAGAGCACGTTCTTGCCCCCGGGCAGGCCGGGGGGCCCGCAAGCCACCGGCACCCCCTTGTAGCGGCAGAGGCCGGTGTCGGGGGTGGCGGTGGTCTTGAGGTCGATGTCGATGTAGTTGGCCACGAAAAGGTCGAGGCGTCCGTCCCGGTCGTAGTCCAGGAAGGCGCAGCCCGTGCCCCAGCGGAGGCGGGAGTTTCGGAGCCCGGCCTTTTCCGTGACGTCCTCGAAGGTGCCGTCGCCCCGGTTATGGTAGAGGTGGTTCTGGCCCCAGTAGGTCACGAAAATGTCCTCGTAGCCGTCGTTGTCGTAGTCGCCCACGCAGACACCCTGGCCCCATCCGCTCCCCCCCAGCCCCGCCTTGGCCGTCACGTCCTCGAAGGTGCTGTCGCCCCGGTTGTGGTAGAGGTGGCTGGTGGGCTCCTTCCCCTTGGGAAAGCCCTCGAGGGTGGTGCCGTTCACGAGGAAAACGTCGAGCCAGCCGTCGTTGTCATAGTCCAGGAAGGCCACGCCGCACCCCGTGGTCTCCAGAAGGTACTTGTTGGTCTTCTGGCCCCCGAAGACGGTCACGGCGTCGAGCCCCGCCTCCCGAGCCACGTTCTTGAACGCGAAGCCGAGCGGCTCGCCCGCCTGGGGAAAGGCCCGCCCGCGTCCGCCCAACCAGAGAGCCAGGAGACCCAGGCCCAGCCCGAGAGGGCGCGTCAGGCGCGCGCTCACGGACGCGCCGGCTCCGGGGCCTGGAGGTAGGGAGCCAGCCGGTGCGCAGTCTGGAAATGCGCGCGGGCCTCCTCCCGCGCCCCGGTGGCGGCGAGGGCGAGGGCCAGCTGGAAATGGGCCTGGGCGTTCTCAGGGTCGAGGCGCACGGCCTCGCGGAAGCGGTCCATCGCTCCCGCCGGATCGCGGCTCTTCAGTCTCTGCAGGCCCACCCCCACAGCCAGGGCGGCCGCCTGCGCGTCCGCCTTCTTGCGGCGCAGCCGGTCCGCTTCGTTGAAGGCGGCCGCGGCCCCCGTGGCGTCCTTCTTCTGCTGGAGGACCTGGCCGAGGCTCAAATGAGCCTCCGCCGAGCTCGGCTGGTACTTGATTGTCTCGCGGAACTCCTTGAGCGCGGCCTCGGCGTCGCCCTGCTGCTTGAGCACGGTGCCGAGCACGAAGTGGGCTTCCGCGTAGTCGGGTTTGAGATCGATCACCCTTTGCAGGAGGGGGAGGGCCTCCGCCGGGCGCCCGGTTTGCCAGAGCATCACGGCCAGGGTGTAGGGCGCCTCCGGCAGCTTGGGATCGAGGGCCATGGCCGTGCGGAGCTCGGCCTCCGCGGCCTTGAAGTCGTCTTTCTGCTTGAGGGCCAAGCCGAGGTTGTAAAAGGCCTCCGCGTTGTCGGGCGCGCGCTGGGCCAGGTCCCGGTAGACGGCTATGGCGCCGTCTAGGTCCGCTCTTTGCAGGAGGGCGCTGCCCAGATTGTGGCGGCCCACCAGGAAGTCGGGATGCCGAGCCACGAGCGCCTGGAGCGTCGTCACCGCTTCGTCCGCCTCCCCCTTCTGGATGAGGGCGAGGCCCAGGCTGTTGGCGGCCTCCGCCGAGAGGGGGTCGAGCTCTAGGGCCTTCCGGAGCTCGGCCACCGCATCCGGGAGGTCTCCCTGCTCTTGGAGGGCGAGGCCGAGCTGCAGGCGGGCGGGCCCGAGCCGAGGGCTCGTCTTGACCACGCGGCGGAGGTGCTCGACCGCCTTGGCCAGGTCCCCGTCCTGCTTCAGGACCAGGGCCAGGTAGAAGCGGGCTTCGGCGTGGTCCGGCCGCAGGGTCACCGCCCTTTCGAGCGGACCCCGGGCCTCCGGCTTCTTCGTCCACCAGAGGGTGGCCCCCAGGTGGTACTGGGCGTCGAAGAGATCGGGCTTGAGCGCCACCGCGCTCTTGAACTCCGCGATCGCCTCCTCCACGCGGTCGAGCTGCCCCAGCACGAACCCCCGGCGATCGTGGGCCTCGGCCATGCGGGGGTTGCCCCGGAGGGCCGCCTCGTAGGAGGCCCGCGCTGCCTCTAGCTCGCCCTTGCGTTCATGGATGAAGCCAAGCCCGTAGTGGGCCTCGGGCCGTTCCGGGTCCAGGACGAGGGCCTCCTCCAGCTTGGCCTGGGCGGGAACCAACTCGTCCGCCTCGAGCAGCTTCAGCCCCTCCCTCACCAGGGACTGCGCGCGCGTGGGGGCGGCGGCGGGGCGGCTCGGCGGGGGGGCTTCCGACGAGTTGGCGGGACTGGCCAGGGGGCCGAGGAGCAGGATCCACTGCAGGGGAAGCCAAGCATGGGCAGGAAGCATCGGGTACCCGCAGAGAGGCTACGCCGGCGCGCAAAGCCGGGTCAAGCGAGCGACTCTTCGAGCGACTCTCGGCGCGCCCGCGGCCGCGCCGGGATGCGAGGCCGAGGGTCGCTACTCCGGGTCCGCGGGGCCGGGCTCCAGGCCGTGCTTGCGCAGGTAGTAGGCGAGGTTACGGGGATCGACGCCCAGCCGTCGTGCGGCCTCCTTGCGAACGCCGCCCGCGCTTTTCAGCGCCTCGAGAAGCATTTCGCGCTCCAGCCGGCCGAGGGCGGCGCGCAGGTTGAGGTCGCCCTCCCGGCCGGGGGCGGGCGGGGCCAGGGCCCCCGCGGGGACGAGGTCCAGGGCCTCGAGCCCGCCCTCCGGGTCCAGGATGAGGGCGCGTTCGATCACGTTCCTGAGCTCGCGCACGTTGCCCGGCCAGGAGTAGGCCCGGAGGCGCGCGAGGGTCTCTGGCCCCAGCGGAGGGGCGGGGCGGCCCAAGCGGGCCGCGATCTCATCCGCGAACCTCCGGGCCAGCAGATCGATGTCCTCGGAACGCTCCCGGAGGGGCGGGACCGCGATCCGAACCACGTCCAGCCGGTGATAGAGGTCGGCCCGGAACCGCCCCCCGGCCACCTCCCCCTGGAGGTCGCTGTTGGTGGCGGCCACGACCCGGACATCCACCCGGCTGGGCTGCTCGTCACCCAGCCGGTCGAACTCGCCGTCCTGGATCACGCGCAGGAGCTTGGCCTGGCCGGCCGCGGGCATCGCCCCCACCTCGTCGAGGAGGAGGGTGCCACCGTCGGCGAGCTGGAAGCGCCCCTCGCGGTCCGTGGAAGCCCCCGTGAAAGAGCCCTTTCGGTGGCCAAAGAATTCGCTCTCCCACATCTCGAGCGGCACCGCCGCGCAGTTGACGCGCACGAAAGGCCCGGAGGAGCGCGGGCTCCGGCGGTGCAGGAGCCGGGCCAGCAGCTCCTTGCCCGTGCCCGATTCGCCCAGCAGGAGGACGGTGGCGTCGGCGGGGGCCGCCGCCTCCGCCATGGCCACCACCCGCCGCCAGGCCGGGCTCTCGCCCACCGCGGCCGTGGTCTCCCCCACCGCGCTTCGGAGGTAGCGAACCTCCCGGCGGAGGGCCCGGGCGGCCAGCGCCTTCTGCAGGGCCACGTCCAGGGCTTCCGGATCCACCGGCTTCAGGATGTACTCGCTGGCTCCCGCCTTCAGACACTCCACCGCGGAGGCTACGGTTCCATGCCCGGTCAAGACCACCACCGGCAAGTCGGCCGTCGAGGCCTGGACCCGTCGCACCAGCTCCAGGCCGTCGGCGTCCGGCATCCGCAAGTCCGTCAGGACCATGTCCACCGGCGCCCGGGCCAGCCGGGCGAGGGCGTCGGCCACGGACCCCGTCCCCTCCACGTCGTATCCCCGGGCCCGCAGGATCTCCACCAGCGAGTCCCGGACGTAGGCCTCGTCCTCGACGACGAGCACGCGGCCACGCGACGCTTTCCGGGCGGTCATGTCAAACCTCGAGGGCGGGGAGGGCCAAGCGGAAGACTGCCCCGCCCCCCTCCCGGGGCAGCACCGTGAGCTGACCCTGGTGCTGCCGGACGATGGAATGGCAGATCGAGAGCCCGAGGCCGGTCGAGTCCTTGGTGGAATAGAACGGCTCGAAGATGCGCTGGCGGTCGGCGGGAGGCACCCCGGGCCCCCGGTCCGCGATCTCGGCCAGCGCCTGCGCCCCTTCACGGCGGGAGCGCAGGCTCACCTCGCCCCCCCGGGGCTGGGCCTCGCAGGCATTGATCACGAGGTTGACCGCCACCTGGCCCAGCATGACCGGACTGGCGCGAACCAGAAGAGGACCCGGGAGGAGCTCGAGGCCAAAGCGGATCTGCCCGAACTCCGGCCGCGAGCTCACGAACTCCTCGCTCTCCTTGAGCACCTGGTTGAGGTCCACCGGTATCTGGGGAGCGGTGGCGGGATCGGCGTGGGCCAGGACCTGGCGGACGACGGCCGCGATCCGCTCCAGTCCCTCCCGCACCCGGCTCAGGTGCCGCTCCGCGCCCGCCCCGTCCCCCCGCGAGAGTTCCTCCCGGGCGAGGCTCAGGTAGTTGCCCATCCCCTCGAGGGGGTTGTTGATCTCATGGGCGATCCCCGCCGCCAGCCGGCCCACGGTCGTGAGCCGCTCGGCGTGGAAGAGCTGCCGCTCGAGCTCACGCACCCGTGCCTCCTCCCGGGCCGCCCCCTCCAGCCGCTCCCGCCGGCGGGCCTCCTGGACCGCGAAGCCCCCGAGCAGGAAGGCGAGGCCCATCACGACCAGGTTCAGGACCAAGGTGGTGCGGTAGCGCGCGGCCACGGGCTCCACCAGCGAAGCGGCCAGGCCCTGGGGCTGCGCGCAGGCGAGAGTCCAAGGCGAGGGCGCGGACCAGCCCTCCCCGGCCACCACGCCCTCCGCGATGAGGTCTCCGCTCCGGGCGGGGGCCGAGCCCAGTCCGGGGGAGCGGGCGAGGAGCGTGCCCGCCCCGTCGCGCAGGCGGCAGGCGGGGGCATCCGCGGGCCTGTCCTCCCCGCTGGGGAGGAGGGCGGAAGGAGCGATCTCGGCCTCGAGCCCGGAGAGCCGGGTGGTGAGCCGGGGCCGGCGCGGGTCGAGGGCCGCCCCCTCCTCGCCCGTGGGGCTCGCGGAGACCCAGAGCACCGGCACTCCCCCCCGCCGTCCCGTCTGCACGAGCGGCTCCCCGCGCGGGGAGCGAACGACGAGGCGGATGACCTCGGGATGACCGCGCAGGAAGAGGAGGAGGGCGCTTTCTGCCCCCGCCCGGCGCCAGGGTCCGTCGCCCGAGCCGGGCGCGCGGTCGAGGCTGGCGATGGGTTCGGAGCTGGCCAAGAAGCCCAGATCGGCCCGCGTGGCGGAGAGCCGCCCGTCCAGAGCCCGGGCCCGGGCCGCGGTCTCGGCCGAGAAGACCCGGCCCGCCTCCTCCGCCGCCACCCGGCGCGCGGCCGCGATCTGCCAGGCGCCGGCGAGGTTGACGGCGGCCACGGCGGCGAGAGAGAGGACGGTGAGCCATCCCGCCCGGGCCGGCAGGGTCGTCATGGAAAGAGGACGGGACGGGCGGCGCTCATGGTCGCAAGCCTACCCCATGGGAGATCAATAGGGGCAGCGGCCGTTCCGGTCCTCGCAGACTCCCGCGTTGCAGGAAAACCCGGATTGGCAGGGCAGCGCGTTGCCGTCGCAGACCCCCGCTAGGGGAACGCCCGAGGTGGTGGTCCCGCAGGGGTTCCCGGAGAGGACGTTGGCGTTGCAGAGACACTGCTGACCCGGCTCGCCGGGAAGGCAGGTCCGGGGCGAGCAGGTGATGGTCGCGGAGGTGCTGCTGGTCTTCGCCACCTTGTTGACGCCCACCAGCACGCCCAGGGCCACCACGTTCGCGCCCAGGACGATGCCCAGGTTGCGCACGAGGTTCCCGCCCTTCTTGGCCTTGCCCGCGGCCCCGGGGTGCGCCTCCGCGGGGGCGGGCTCGGCCACCCTCTCCAGCTTGACCTCGCCGGAGAGGCGGGTCAGGGGCCGCACCCCGCTCGGCAGCGCGAACCCCTCCGCCAGCGGCTCCCCCCCCGCCCCCTCCTTCCAGACCACGAGGCCCTTCAGGAACTGTTTGCGCAGGCCCAGGTTCCATTCGTGGCCGCCGGAGTCGGTGAAGGTCACCGCGTCCTGCGAGACCTGGGCCTCCGGGATCTGGTACCGCTTGCGCAGCGCGGGGCAGCCGGAACCGGGGGTGCTGGGCACGTCGATGGCGAGCGACCCGCTCACCTTGCCCGCGTCCCGCGAGAGCTCCAGCGTCACCGCGGTGCCCGCGGTCCCATCGTAGGCGCAGGCCGAGGACGGCCACTCGTTGGTGAAGGTGCCGGTGCCCGTCCAGTTGCCGGTCAGATCCGTGGGGGCCGGAGCGGGAGCGGGCTCCTGGGCGGCGGCGGCCGCCGCGGCCAGAAACGCGAACGCGGCCAGGGCGGGCCGCGGCGGCCGGCGCGAGTCAGGCAGGGTCTTTCCAGGGGCGGGATGCATGCCGGGCGTGGACGAGGCACGATGCTACCATGGGCCGGCCTTCTTGGCGGCATCGATCCTCTCGTTGTTTCCCTCGTAGGAGAGCGGTCCAGGCATACCTTCCGGCGGGTAGAGGTGCCGCCGGTAGACGGGATAGGCCTCCGTCCGCAGGTGGGCGAGCATGTGGTGGCCGCGCCGAGTGGCCCGCTCGTGCCGCAGCGCGGAGATGTCGATGGGCGCCACCACGATCCGCTCGCCGGGGCCGGGAGAGGCCTGGGCGAGCAGGCGGCCGTCGAAGTCGACGATCTGGCTCCCCCCCGGCCAGGAGTAAGGCGGGTAGCGCTTGAGGCTCGCCCCCTGGTTAGCGGCCACCACGTAGGCCATGTTCTCGAGGGCCCGGCAGCGGTTAACGATCGTCCACCAGTCCATGGGGTCGGTGGCCCCCCAGGGATCCATGTAGGCGGAGACGCGCAGGAGCACCTCCGCCCCGTTGGCGGCGAGCTGGCGGATCGCCTCCGGGAAGATCCAGTCGTAGCAGATGGCGCAGCCGATGCGGCCCAGCGGCGTCTCCGCCACCGGGAAGAGGGGCTCCGGAAAGTCGGGCACGTCGTGGGGGCTCGCGTGGACCTCGTAGGGGATCCAGGGGTTCACCTTGCGGTACTTGTAGAGGATCCCTTCCGGCCCGATGAGGCAGGTGGTGTTGAAGACCAGGTCCGGCCAGCGCGGGTCGGCTTCGATCATGGAGCCGCTCTGAACGTAGATCCCATACTCGCGCGCCTTCCCGTGGAGCCGCTCCGTGTGCTCGTTCGGCACCCGCACGGCCAGCTTCTCGATCAGCTCCCGGAGGGTGGGATAGACGGGGGCGGCGTGGGCGAACTCCGGGAACACCACCAGCCGCACGGGCAGGAAGGGCGCGCTCCCCGCCACCGCGGAGTCGATCATGGAGAGCATGCGGTCGGTGTTGGCCTTCATCTCGAGCCGGCCGATGGGATTCGGGAGGTCGGTCTGGCAGGCGGCGGCCGCGTAGCGAATGAGCTCCATGTTCACTTCTCCTGCGCGGCGGAGGCCAGCTCGAGGGGCACGAGGGGCCGCGCCACCACCCGCGTGTTGAAGGTCTCCGCGCGCTCCGCCTGCCGGCGCACACGGGCGGGGGCCTCGGACGGCGGGTAGGGGTAGCTCTTCATGCCGTGGAAGGGCAGGGGCAGGACCACGTCCGGGCTCGCGGAGTTGATGTCCATCTCCTTGCTGAAGCCGTCGCCGTGGAGGAGGAAGGTGCGGGTCCAGCCCGCGGGCAGGGGGGGCAGGGCCCGGGCGTCGAAGGAGAGCGCGATCTCGTCCCCCGGTCGCGCGACCACGAAGAGGTCGTCGGAGGCGGCCAGGAGCTCCCGCACGTCACCCTCCCGGGTGTAGCGGCCGGGCATGACCTTCCAGGGCGAGGAAGCAAAGACGCGCGTGTAGTCGTAGATGAAGGGCTGATGGCCGTCGGGCGAGACCTCCGCCGAGTAGCCGCGCGCGCGCAGCTCGGCCCGCACAGGCTCGAGGGGGGTGGGGGCCAGAGGCACGTCCGGCGCGGGGGTGCCCAGGAGCACTTGGTCCCAGTAGACGCGCATGTTGGTGAGGATGCGGAGCCGGCGCGACGGGCCCCTCCACTTTCCCTTGAGGTCCACCACCATCGTCTGCGGCCGGCCCACGGGGATCCCGAGGTCCTCGATCACGGTCTGCCATGCCCCCTCCGCGTCCTGGACCTGGAGGGAGGGCGGCCGCAGGCTCAGGCCCGCCTGGTGGGCGGCCAGGTTGTCGCTCGAAAAGGCGTAGTCCGTCCAGCCCGTGAGGAGCAGCGCGGTCGCGGAGGGGGGCAGGCCGGCGAGGTCCAGAACGAGGCCGTGCTCCTCGGCGTAGCCGCGGATGGGAAGGAGGGCGAACGCGTCGGGGTACGTGCGGTCCAGGCGGGCGATGCGCGCGCGCACGTCGTGCCCCTGGTCGTCGCTGGCCCCCGGGGGCGGCTCCGGACCGCGAACCGCGAAGAGCCGGAAGGGCTTCGGGGGGTCAGTCATGCCCTCGTTGGGGAAGACGGACACGTCCGGGGGATGGGCCAAAACCAGGAGCTGCACGTGATCCAGGTACAGCACCTCCTCCAGCTCGTTGGTGATGCGCAGCTCGTAGCGTCCGTCCTTGGGCCGGAGCTGGTCGCCCCGGATCCGAACGTACTCCTCGGGGTAAGGCCGGTTGCGCTGGCCGGGGGCCTCCCAGTAGCCCATCTCCCCCCCGCCCAGGAAGTCGGTGACGAACTCGAAGCGCTCGCCGTTCCAGGCGTAGAGGAACGGGCAAGACGAGGGTTTGCGGTCCAGCTCCTCGATGCTCAAGGCGGTCCGCGCCGCCGCCCCCGGCGGCAGCTCCGTCTGCACGATCCCCGAGGCCCAGATCACGCGCACGGCGTCGGGCCCCGCCCGCGGGCCCAGCCCGAAGAGGACGTCGGCGGGGGCCACGGCGGGCGTGGCCGCCGAGGTCTCGATCCTCTGCCGGAGGCTGCCCGCCCGCAGCTCGACCTTGGCCCCCACCCCCCCCCGGTTGCTCACCCGGCCCGCGAGCCGGACGGGAAGCGAGTGGTTCTTGTTCCCGCCCTCGTTCCGCCAGAGCCGTAGACCGCTCTCGGGGGTGGCCACCACCACATCCTCGTCGCCGTCGGCGTCCAGGTCGGCGAGGGCGAGCGCGGCCCCCTCCGTCAAGGCCCCCCCCTCCGGGAAGGCGCGCGCGCTGACGTCCGTGAAGGCCCCCCCCGTGTTGCGGAAGAGACGGAGCCCGCGGGGGGTGGCCACCAGCAGGTCCAGCAGGCCGTCGTTGTCGTAGTCCACGAATTGGGCGGCCATGGCCCCCGCCGTCTCCGGGGGCGCGGGCTTCAGGGTGAAGCCCGCGCGGCCGTCGCTCAGGGCGAGAAGGCCGGGGCCGGAAGCGGTCCCGAAGAAGAAATCGGTGAAGCCGTCCTTGTTGACATCGGCCGCGGCCACGCTCCGGAAGGGGCCGTCGCCGGTCTTGAGCCCCACCTCCGCGGCCACATCCTGGAAGGAGCCGTCGCGCAGGTTCTTGAACAGGCGGGGGGGGGCATCCTCGTAAAGGAACAGGAGATCGACGTCCCGATGGTTGTCGAAGTCGGTGGGTACGATGGCGATGGCGTGTCCCACCGCACCCACCCGGGCCGCGTCCGTGATGTCGGTGAAGGTGCCGTTCCCGTTGTTCCGGAAGAGGCGGTTGGGCGCGGGCGCGAAGTCCTTCGGGAAGACGAGCGCGCGCTCGCCTTGGCCCCGGGCGGTGGCGGCGAGGTCGGCCAGCCCGGCCACGACGATGTCCAGGTCGCCGTCGTGGTCCACGTCAACGAAGGCGGCGCTCACGCTCAGATAAGGATAGGCGGGGATCCCGGCCTTGACGGTCTGGTCGGAGAAGCGGCCCGCGCCGTCGTTGTGATAGAGGGCGAGGCGCCCGGGGCGCAGCACGAGGAGATCGACCCGGCCGTCGTTGTCGTAATCCCCCGCCACCGCTCCCAGAGCAGGTCCCGCCTCGAGGCCGGAGGCGGCGGTCACGTCCCGGAACCGTCCCCCCTCGTTATGCAACAGCCGCAATCCGGAGGGCCCGGCCACGACCAGATCCAGGGCCCCGTCGCCGTCGTAGTCGAAGAGGGTGATCGAGGCCCGCGTTCCCCCGCTCGCGGCGGCCAGCGCCTCTTGCCCGCGGACGCTCCGGCCCAGGGCCAGGGCGGGAGGGGCACCGGCGGGAAGGGCGGGCAGGCCCCCCGCGGTGGCGTCGACAAACGCGACCTCCGGCGGCCGCGCGTCCACGAGGTCGGCTTCGGCGCCCGTGGAAGCGATGGCCTCCGCATACCGCCCCTGCTCCAGATAGCTCTGTCCGAACGAGGTGTGGGCGGGATTCTCGCGCAGCTCCTGGAAGCGGGCGGTGGCGCGGGCCCCCTCCTCCCGGCGGCCCGCCCGGGTCAGGGCCACGCCCAGGTTGTACTGGGCGCTCGCGTTGTAGGGCTCCACCGCGGTGGCGGCCCGGAAGCAGGCGATGGCTTCGTCGTACCGCCGCTGCTGCAGGTAAACCTGGCCCAAGGTCAGGTTGGCGCCCACGTCCTGGGGATCCACGGCCAGGACCCGCAGGAGGCTGGACACCGCGTCCTCCGCACGGTTCTCCATGCGCGCGATGAGGCCCAGGATGTAGGGGGGCTGGAGGGCGGCCGGCTGGTCCGCCGCCGCTTCCTCCGCGGCCGCCCGCGCGCCCGGGAGATCGGGGACGTAGAAGAGGGCGATGGCCAGGTTGATTCGGGCGAGGCCGAGCTTGGGATCGAGGGCGAGCGATCGCCGGAAGGCCGCGGCCGCCTCCGCAGGGCGGAACTGCTCGAGGAGGGCCACGCCCAGGTTGCTCGCGCGGTAAGCGGCTTCCCGGTCCGGGGGGGGCGTGGGATCGGCCGCGCCCAGGGGGATAAGGGGCGCGGCCGAGGCAAGAAGCAGCAGCGTCCATCGCTTCAGGGTCATAGCCCGATTTTCGTGGAGAACGGCCGGGGGCTCAAGGCTTGGCGGCTGGACGCTTTCCGGCCAGGGGCGAGGCCGAGGCCAGCCCCTTGCCTTCTTGCACCGTCACCGTCTGGTTGGCGGCCACGGGCCCCAGTCGATCCACCTGGCCGCTCGGCCAGACCACCTCCACGTTGTCCGCTTTGGCCAGGTCGCCCAAGCCGAAGGTGAGGGTGAGCTCGCTCTGGGAGCAGTAGCTGGAGCCCGTGTGCACGAGCCGCCAGGGGTGGGCGCCGCCGGCCAGGGTGAGGGTCACCTTGGCCCCGATGCCGTCCCGGTTGGACTTGGTCCCCACCGTCCTCACCCGCAAGACGTTGTTCCGGTTGCCCCCGTCATTGCGCAGGAGGTAGGGAGGGCCGTTGTTGGTTGAGATCAGCACGTCCAGGTCGCCGTCGTGGTCGATGTCCGCGTAGGCGGCCCCGCGGCCCACGATGGGCCGGGACAGGGCCGGGCCCAGCTTCGGCGCCACCTCCTCGAAGCGTCGCTCGCCCAGGTTGCGGAAGAGGTGGGGGGCCTGGGCGTAGGTGACCTTGGGCTGGACCACGTTGATGTCGTCGGCCACGTGGCCGTTGGCGGCGAAGATGTCGAGCCGCCCGTCCAGGTCGTAATCGAAGAAGAAAGCGCCGAAGCTCAGGGTCAGGAGGGAGGCCCGGCCCACGGTGGAGGTGGGGGCCTCGTCGATGAAGAGCCCGTTCCCCTCGTTGTGGTAGAGACCCATCATCTCGTTGGAGAAGTTGCCGATCACGAGGCTGGGGCGGCCGCTGCCCGAATAGTCGGCGGCATCCACGCCCATCCCCGCGCGGGCCACGCCCGTCTCGCCGAAGGCCACTCCCGCCGCCACCGCCACGTCCGTGAAGGTGCCGTTGCCGTTGTTCCGATAGAGCTTGTTGGGCTGGGTGTCGTTGGCCACGAACACGTCGGGCCAGCCGTCGCCGTCTACGTCGAGCAGCGTCAGCCCCAACGACTTTGCCGACGGTTGCAGGAGCCCGGCCTTGGCGGTGACGTCCTCGAAGGTGCCGTCTCCCCGGTTGCGGTAGAGGGTCACGCTTTGTCCCTTGTACGACTCCGGCGTGCAGTAGGACTTGGTCTTGCCGTCGAGGGTGCA
Source organism: Vicinamibacteria bacterium (assembly GCA_035570235.1). NCBI lineage: Bacteria > Pseudomonadati > Acidobacteriota > Vicinamibacteria > Vicinamibacteria bacterium. Next base: position 15,721 of record DATMML010000123.1, read on the forward strand.
GAAGAGGTCTTTTTCGATCGACCAGTCGACATAGTTGGCGACGAGGAGGTCCAGCCAGCCGTCCCGGTCATAGTCGAAGAACATGGCGCTCGTGGAGAAGCCGCCGTTCGCCACCCCCGCCTTGGCCGTGACCTCGGTGAAGGTGCCGTTCCCGTTGTTCCGGAAGAGGCGGTTGCCGCCGAGGCCGGTCACGTAGAGGTCTGGCCAGCCGTCGTTGTCGTAGTCGGCGGCGGTCGCCCCCATGCCGTACATCTCGACCGCGAGGCCGGCCGCCTTCGTCACGTCGGTGAAGGTCCCGTCATGGTTGTTGCGGTATAGGGCGGGATAGGAGGCGGGCCCGGGGTGGCCGGGCCAGTTCTTGGAATTCACGAGGAAGATGTCTGGCCAGCCGTCGTTGTCGTAGTCGAAGAAGAGGCAGCCCGCGCCCATGGTCTCGGGCAGGTACTTCTTGCCGAAGGCGCCGCTGTTGTGCTTGAAGGTGATCTTGGCGGCCCCGGTAACGTCCGTGAACTGCAGGGGGGGAATCTGGGCCGAGGAGCGGCCGTCGCGGAGCGCGAGCGCGGCCGCGAGGACACCCAGGCCGAGGATGAGGCGCCGGGTGGCCCTCACTTCCCGCCCCTGGCCGCGTCCGCGGTGCGCGAAGGCGGGCGAAGGGGATAGGAGGACGGCGCGGGACGCGGAGCCGCCGAGCCGTGCTCGTGAATCTGCTGGCGCTCGTTGTTGTCCTCGGGATGGAGCTGTCGATAGGGTCCGGTGATGAACTGCGCCGACTCGTCCGCCTTGAAGCGCTGGTAGAGCGCCTCCTCCTTCTTGGCCATGGTCGCGTCTCCCAATCCTTGATAACACAGCATGAGGTTGTAGTGGGCCTGCAGATCCTCGGGGTCGATGGCGAGGACCTTCTGAAACTCGGCGATGGCCTCCCCATACCGCCGCTTGAGGAAGAGCACCCGCCCGGACTGGTTCCGCACCACCCGGTCGCGGGGGTACTGCGCGCCCGCCGCCTGCAGGTGCCCAAGGGCCTCGTCATAGCGCCCCAGAGCTTTCAGAACGGTGCCGAGGAAAAAATGGGTCTTGGCCAGACCGGGGTCCACGGCCAGGGCCTTTCGCAGGATCTCCTCCGCCCCTGCCATGTTCCCCTCCTGCACCCGCGCCCGCCCGACGTTCACCCAGCCGTCTGCGTACTCCGGCTCCATCTCCGTGACGCCGAGGAAGGCCGCTTCCGCGCCCTTGATGTCCCCCTGCAGGAGCAGGCCGATGCCGTAGTCGTTCCAGCGCTCGCGCACGGAGCGGTCGAGGAGGGGCTTCATCGCCGGGGGGGGCGCGTTCCGGGGCAGGATCCGAAGGGAGGCCTCGGCGGAGGCCATCACGGTGATGGGGATGTCGGGGATGGCCTTGATCTGCCCGGACACCTGGGCGGTGTCGCCAGTGAAGAGCCAGCGTCCGTCGTCGTGACTAGGGGTGAGGGAGAAGGCGGGCTGGGCCGGGTCGCGCACCCCCGCGAACGACCAGTGGGTGTTCCACCAGGAGAACTTGCGGTAGTTCACCCGGGCCTTCAGGGTGACGCGGTCCCCGCAATCGTCGGGAATCCGCAGCCGGTAGTGGACGGTGTCGGCCGCCCCCGGCGGGATGAGGCGCACGTAGGCCACCGACCGCGCCATCCAGGCATTGCGCTTGTTGATAGGGTGGCCGTGCTCGTCGAGGAGCAGGCTGCGGTAGAAGTGCGCCCCCGGCTCTACCGGGCCGCCCTCCTCCATCAGGCCGCTGTGGAAGATCGTCTTTCCGTTGCTGTCCACGGCCTCAAGCTCCACCCACACGTCGGGGGCATCCACCGTCCCGCCCGGGAAGAAGTGGCCCACCTTGCGCGTGCGCACCACCACTTCCACGCGGGCGGAGTCCCCGCGGCGAAGGGCGGGATCCACCTTGTCGAGGGGCGCGATGACGGGGGCGGGCGCGGCCAGAACCGCGCGGGGAGCGCCCGCGTTCAGGGACTCCTCCCCCACCGCGAAGGTGCTGGCCAGGCGCGGCTCCCCCCCGGCCACGCTCCGCTCCTCCCCCTTCTCCGGCCCCGTCCCCGCCACCAGACCGAAGACATCGACCGTGATCTGTTTGTCGCGCAGGAAGTCCTGGGTGACCTTGAGCTGGTCCTGGTCTCGGTTTACGAAGGGCAGGGCGGTGTTGGCGGCGGGGAAACGGTGGGAGTGTACCTGCCCCTCGCGGGCGGCGGGGTCGTGGCTGGCCACGAGGGGCATGTGGCAGTCCGCGCACTTCTGGGGCCGGGCCGGATAGTAGAACGACCGCGCCCCCTCCCCGGAGATCCCGGAAGCCTGCCAATTGTCGTACTCGTTGAAGCCCCGGAACCAGCGGTAGGCGTTCACGGGAACGTCCAGGTGCACCTTGTGGCAGGAGGAGCAGAACTCCGGCGTCTGGCGGGTGTGGAAGCTCTTCAAGAAGGTCTGCCGGTGCGGCCGGGGATCGAGCTTGAGCAGGTAGTCGTGGCCCCAGGCCAGAACCGGGTTCTCGCTCACCGCGAGGTCGTGCAGGGGCGGGTACTCGATCGTGAAGTCGCCCTGGCCCATCGTGCTCTTGACGTGCACGATGGAGTGGCAAGACGTGCAGCCAAGGCCGTTTTGCGCCTCAGCGGTGTCGATCTGGGACCGGATGGGCCGGTCGAAGCGGCCGTTGAAGAAGACGGCATGGTCATGGCAGCCCGCGCACCATTTCGAGGGCGTGGTGCCGGTTACGTCCTGCATGTACTCGATGGACTTCCGGTACCACTGGTTGTTGAAGGAAGAGAAATGGTGGGCGGAGGAGTTCCACTGGTCGTAGATGTCCTGGTGGCAGCGGCCGCAGGTCTTGCTGGTCATGAAGAAGTTGGCAGGGATGATGCCCTTGGTGTTGGTCTCCGCCGAAGAGGGGAAGAACGGGCTCCCCGTTCCCGCGCCCTCCCCCTCCATGGAAAGAGGCGGCAGGGCGGGGTTGATGATGGGGCGGAGGGGCTGAGGATCACGGTCGGAATGGAGGCGGGCGAAAGGAGCCGCCACCAGGGCCAGGCAGGCGCCGGCGACCATGGCCTGGTTCGCGTCGAGGGCCCGGGGGCTGCCCGCCGCCCGCCCCAGCACGTGCGCGAGCGTGAGAAGCGCGGCCAGACCCGCGCTGCCGATATGGGCATAGAGCGCCCAGCGGTACGGCCGGGTGGCTCCGAAGATCATCAAGAACACGCCGAGCGCGACGGCGGCTCCCAGGCAGAGGGCGGCCGCCTTCAGGAGCGGACCGAGGACCGAAAAGCGGCTCCGGAGGAGCGGCACGAGCGCGGCCGTGACCGCGAGGCCGAGGACCACGTGAAGCACGATGTTGCTGAAATAGAAGAGCGTGGGGTCGCTGCGCGCGGCCAGATAGGCACTGTTCAGGCCCAGGGCGAGGCAGCCCACGGCCAGCCACCGCTCGCGTCGCACGGCGTCCCAGGTGTCCGCCATCGCTCCTCCCCGCCTGATCCTAGTCCGGTCCCGGGTGCTTGGGTACGCCCGGGGACGCCAAGCGGGAAAGCAATTCCCCTTCCAGGCTCGGCGCGAGGTCCTCGGGGGTGGGCCGCCCCGGGGCAGGCGCTTCTGCGGGAGCAGGTTACGCCATCGGAGAGGCAGCGCCTGGGCTAGGCCCGGAGGGGCGGCCGCCGTATTCCTAAGCGCGGGTGACCATAGGTTCTACGGGCGTGCGCGGATGTCCCCCTGGCCAGGGGCGGTTATCATGGGGGCCGTGGAGATTGTCACGAAGGCCAAGGACGACCCTCCTGCCGGGGATGGCTGGATAAGGATGATCGGCGTGGCCGCGGCCGAGGGGGAGCTGAAGGACGTGTACGCCCGCTTGCGCGCGGGCGGGGGGGAGCGTCCCGCGGTTTACACGCCCCCCACGGGGGAGGTGGCGAACATCGTCAAGTCGCACAGCCTCGACCCGGAAGGGCTGGGGCTGGCCTTCGGAATGAGCGCGGCCATTCACTGGAGCCCGCGCTCGCTCCCCTGGGCTACGCGGGAGATGATCAACACCGTCACCTCCTCCGCCAACAACTGCTTCTATTGAGTGACGGCTCACGCAGAGTTTCTGCGTGCCGCCACGGACGACGAGCCGCTTGCCCGCCGGATGAAGGCGGACTTCCGCCAGGCCGGGCTGTCCGCCCGTGACCGCGCGATGCTGGAGTACGTGGACACGCTCAGCCACACCCCCTGGGCTCTCAACCCGGCGGGGGTGGACGGACTTCGGCGGGCGGACTTCCGGGAAGAGGAGATCCTGCACGTGGTCTTGGGCTGCGCCCACTTCAACTACCTCAACCGCATGGCGGACGGGCTCGGCATCCGGTTCGAGTACGAGAGCGCGCTGCCCCCCTTCCGGCCGCGAGAGAGGGGCCCCCGGCCCGCGCCGCCTCCGCCCCTGGCCGAGCCGAGCAGGGATTCTCCGGAGGACGAACCGGGCGCTTTCTACCGCATCCTTGGCGGTAACCCGGAAGCGTGCGCGCTGGCGTCGCAGTGGCGGGCTTTCCAGCTCCGGCCCACCCCGGGCCTGGAGGCGGTGACGCGGGTCCGAGTCGCCCTCTTCGTGTCCAGCCTGGACCGCTGCCCCACCGGCTACCGATCCTACCGGCGGAGCCTGGCCCGGCTGGGCGACGACGCCGCCGTCGCCGAGGCCCTGAACCGCGGCCAGGTCCCCCCTGGATTGCCCCCCCGGGAGCGCCTTCTCCTGGAACACGCCGCGCGCCTCACCGAGATGCCCTGGACAACCCGCGCGGAGCACCTCGACACGCTCCGCTCCGCGGGACTCGACGACCGGGGCATCCTAAAGCTCACGATGCTCGTCAGCTATTTGAGCTTCGAGAGCCGGGTGGCCCTGGGTCTCGGGGCGGGCCGGAGCGAGCTCTGAGCCCACCTCGTCGCAGGACGGCCTCCGGGCGCTTGGCCCCCCCGCCTCAGCCCGCGCGGTCCGTGGAGAACTTGTAGACGGTGGTGGTCTCGTACTTCTGACCGGGCTTGAGCCGCGTGCTCGGGAACTCCGGCTGGTTGGGAGAGTCCGGGAAGTGCTGGGTCTCGAGGCAGAATCCGGAGCGCCCGAGGTAGCGCTTCCCGGCCTTGCCGACCGGGGACCCCTTAAGGCCGTTCCCGGAGTAGAACTGCAGCCCCGGCTCGGAGGTGAGCACCTCCAGCACCCGGCCGCGGCGGGGCTCCCACACCGAAGCCGCGCGGCGGAGCGTGCCCGCTTGGCCGTTCAGGACGAAATTGTGATCGTAGCCTCGTCCGAGGGCCAGCTGCGGATCGTCGACCCCGATGCGGGCCCCGATCGCCATCGGCTTCCTGAAGTCCAGGGGGGTGCCGGCCACGGGGGCGAGGACGCCGGTAGGAATGAGGCCGGGCCCCACGGGAGTGTAGCGGTCGGCCTCGATCGTCAACTCGTGATCGAGGATGTCCCCCTCCCCCTCTCCGGCCAGGTTGAAGTAGGGGTGGCTGGTGAGGTTCAAGACGGTATCCTTATTGGTGACGGCCTCGTAGCGGATCCAGAGCTCGCTGGCCTCGCTCAGCGTGTAGAGCACAGTCACGGCGAGGTCCCCCGGATAGCCCTCCTCGCCGTCCCGGCTCGCGTAGGTCAGACGCACGCCAGGACCCTCAGCGGTCCGGACCGCTTGGGATGCCCAGCGGACCCGCCCAAAGCCCCGGAGCCCGCCGTGCAGATGGTTCTCTCCGTCGTTGACGGAGAGACGGTGCTCCACGCCCTCGAGCGTGAAGCGTCCCTTGGCGATGCGGTTCGCGTAGCGGCCCACGATGCCTCCGAAGGCGGGGCCCGCTAGCGCATAGTCGCCCTCGGAGTCGAAGCCGAGCACGACGTCGGCCACGTGGCCGCGGCGATCAGGAACGCGCAGGGAGCGGATGACCCCGCCCAGTTCGCCGATCGTGACCTCGGCTCCAGCCGCGTTTGTCAGGGTGTGCGGAGGTCCGGGCGGCCCGCTCGGCATCTTGGCCAACACCTCCTCCCCCCCGGGCCCTACGCTCCCTGTTCGGGGCCAGGCGTCCCGCCCGACTCCCCCTCCGCGGCTAGTTCTTTTCGAGCTTGGCCCACTCGGCGACGTACGCCTCCAGGTTCTCGGGCGTCACCACGTCCACTCCCGAGTCCATGACGCTCTTGGCGGGCGGCTTGCCCGCCTTGATCCCGGCCAGAAGCCGGACCGGCTCGCTGCCCCATCCGAAGTACTTCTGGCCAATCAGGACCTGGACCTTGCCCGCCCGCATGATCTCGGGCGCGGGGGGGATGGTGTCGAAGCTGACGAACTTGGTGCGCGCGGGATTCACGGGGGCGAGGGCGTTGCGGGTGAACACCGGCCAGCCGCCCACCGAGATCCAGGCCCCCAGGTCGCTGTACTTGTTGGTCGCGGTGGCGATGATCTCGACGCAGCGAACCGCGTCTTCCTTGATGTCGAAGACCTCCACCACCTTGATCCCGGGATGGCCCTGGAGCGACTCCTGCACGCCCTCTAGGCGGCGGCGGAGATTCTCCGCCCCCAGGCTCGTGATGATGGCCACCGTCCCCTTGTCGCCCAGCAGCTTGGCCGTCTGCTCCCCCATGATCTTGCCGGAGGCGAAGTCGTCGACCCCGTAGAAGGCGATGCGCTTGGACTTGGGCGCGTCGGCGTCCCAGGTCACCACGGGGATCCCGGACTCCACCGCCTTGTTGATGGTGTCGGTCAGGAAGTCGCCGTTCGTGCAGGAGATCGCGATGCCGTCCACGCGCTGGGTGATGAATGACTCCAGGATCTCCTTCTGGCGGAGCTGGTCGGCGGTCTCCGAGGCGCGCCAGATGATCTCCACGTTGCCCAGGGCGGCCGCGGCCCGCTCCGCGCCGACCTTGGCGTAGTTGAAGACGGGCAGGTCCAGCGACTTCGGGATCACCGCGAAGCGGTACTTGGCCGTCGCCGGGGCCGACGCCGGCCCGGCCCCACCGCAGGCCACGAGCAGCAACCCCGACAGGCCCCAGAAAATCGGAAAGCGCAGGTTCATGTGGACTCAGGCTCCTTTCTTGGCGATCAACTGGTCCATGACCACGATGCCCACCACGGCCAGGCCCACGATGAGCCGGTCATAGAAGGTCGCGCCCGGGATCTGGGGCAGCGCGTTGCGGAGCACGCCGAAGATCAGCGTGCCCAGCACCGCCCCCAGGACGGACCCCCGCCCACCGGAGAGGCTGGCTCCGCCCACCACGGCGGAGGCGATGATGTCCAGCTCGTAGCCGGTGGCGAGATCGGCCTTCCCCTGCCCCAGGACCAGGGTCAGGATCACGCCCGAGACGGAGGCCAGCACTCCCGCGGCAACGTAGACCACGGTCTTGACGCGCCCCACGCGGATTCCGGAGAAATGGGCGGCCGTCTCGTTGCCGCCCAGGGCGAACACGGCGCGGCCCCCCTGGTAGCTCTTCATGAAGACGTGGAAGAGGAGGGCCAGGGCCACCATCACGATCGGCGCCAACCAGTCGGGGGGAAGCCCCAGGGGGCGGAAGCCCGCGGGGAGCCGGCTGGAGACGTCGAAATAGCGCCCCTCGGTGATGATGAAGGCCAGGCCGCGGCTGATTCCCATCACGCCCAGGGTGGCGATGAAGGGGGGCAGCCGGACCAGGACCACCAGCGCGGAAGTGATCCCGCCCGCCACCACTCCCACCAGGAGCCCGGCCAGGGTCGAGGAGAGCAGCGGCCAACCCGACACCACGTAGAGCTGGCCGGTCACCACCCCCGAGAGCGCGATCACCGCGCCCGGGGCGAGGTCGATGCCCCCGGAAATGATCACCATGGCCGCGCCAATGGCGGAGATGCCGTAGATCGACGAGTACTTCAGGATCAAGACCGTGTTGGCGGCGTTCAGGAAGGGATGGGGCCGACCGCCCGCGGGCCAGAGGTACCAGCCGAAGAACGCCATCTCCAGGAGGAGGATGAGCAGGGTGCCCAGCTCGCGGACCCTCAGCAGCCTCCCCATTTCGATCCTCAGTGGCGGACGGCGGTGGCGAGGCGCATGACGCCCTCCTCCGTCGCCTCCGCCGCCTTTAGCTCGCCCTGGATCCGCCCCTCCCGCATGACCACGATGCGGTGGGCGAGGGCCAGCACCTCGGGCAGGTCGCTGGACACCAGGAGGCAGGCCACCCCCGCCGCCGCCTGCGCGCGCACGGTCTCGTGGATCTCGTACTTGGCGCCCACGTCCACTCCCTTGGTCGGCTCGTCCAGCATCAGCAGCCGTGGACGCGTGAGCAGCCAGCGCGCCAGCATCAGCTTCTGCTGGTTGCCGCCGCTCAGGCGGTCGGGGGTGGCCTCCAGGCTAGGGGCCTTGATCTCTAGGTCCTCCTGCATCCTGGAGCTGGCCTCCGCCTCCCCCTGGGCGTCGATGCGCCAGCGCCCGCTCGCCAGCTCGCGCGCCATCACCATGTTGTCGCGGGCGCTGAGATTGAAGAACAGCCCCTGGCGCTGGCGATCCTCGGGGGCGAGGGCGATCCCCGCGCGCACGGCGGCGACCGGGCTCCGGACGTGGAGGGGCGCGCCCTGAAAGCGGACCCCCCCCGCCGCGGAGGGGCGCACGCCGAACAGCGTCTCCAGAAGCTCGCTCCGACCGGAGCCGACCAGCCCGAAGAGCCCCACGATCTCACCCCGCCGCACTACGAGCGAGACCCCCTCGAACCAGGGACGTCGCGTCAGCCCGTCGACCTCCAGCACGGGCGGAGCGGCGTGGTCGACCTCGCGGAGGCCGGACGCGGACTCTAGGTCGCGCCCCACCATGGCGCGCACGATGTCGGGCGCGGTCACCGCGGAGCGGGCGAAGCTGCCCACGTGGCCGCCGTCGCGCAGGACCGTGATCCGATCGCACAGGCGGAATATCTCGGGGAGCTTGTGGGAGACGTAAAGGAGGGTGACGCCGCGGGTGCGCAGACGCTCCAGGATCCTGAAGAGGTCGGCGGTCTCGGCGTCCGTGAGGCACGTCGTCGGCTCGTCCAGGATCAGGATCCGGCAGTCAAAGGCCAGCGCGCGGGCGATCTGCAGGAGCTGGCGCTGGGCGGTGCTCAGAGAGCCCGCCTCCTCGTCCGGCCGGACCGTGAGGTGGAGCTCCTCGATCAGCTCGCCCGTGCGCGCCCGCATCTCGGCGTTGCGCAGCCGGCCCCGGCCGTCCGTGAGCTCGCGCCCCGCGAAGATGTTCTCGCTGACGCTCAAGTTGGGAAAGAGGACCTGCTCCTGGTACACCATGCCGATGCCATGGTCCAGGGCGTGGCGAGGGGTGGCCAGGTCGAGCCGCTCGCCTTCCCAGAGCAGCTCGCCCGAATCGGGACGCAGGATGCCGGCCAGCACCTTCATCAGGGTGGACTTGCCGGCCCCGTTCTCGCCCACCAGGGCGTGGGCCTCCGCCCGTTCCACCGCGAAGCTGACTCCGCGCAGGGCCCTCACCGCCCCGAAGGACTTCGCGACCTCGCGGAACTCGAGGCCGCCCATCAGGCAAGCTCCCCCACCAACGAGGCATGAGCGGGGAGGGTCAGCTCGCCCGTCACCAGGCGGCCGTCGGAGAGGTCGCGGAGGCGAGCCGTGGCCAGGGACAAGGATTGCGGAGCGTTCTTGAAGTTGTGCAGGAACAGGAAGGTCCGCCCTCCCCCCACGCGTTTCTGCACCGTGACCCCCTCGGGAAGGAGCACGTCAAGACAGCGAGAGACCTTGAGGTCCCGCAGGAGGGCCTCGGCCAAGGCGTCGTGGAAGGCCTCCTCCGCCGGCCGCGCGGCCAGGTAGTACACGCGTCCGGATCCCACCCGGTTCACGGTCAGGCAGGGCTCCCCCGCGTAGAAGTCGGTCTTGTAAGTGGCCAGCACCCGTGCCCCTTCGGGATGGATGCGCTCGCAGTACTCCCGCACCGGGTGCTCGCCGGCGAGGCCGAGCGGGTTCCCGCCCGCGGGCACGATCCGTTGCGGGGGATTGGGGTAGAGCGCGTCGATCTCCTCCGCCCAGACGCCGGCCAGCTCCCTGAGACCCCCTCCCGGCCCGCCGCCCCGCCACACCAGGTTGTTCTCGTTCACCACCCCGGAGAGATAAGTCAGGAGCAGCGTCCCCCCCCCGCTCACGAAAGCCTTGAGCCGCTCCCCCACCCCGGGCTTCAGCAGGAACAGCATGGGCGCCACCAGCAGCCGATAGCGATCGAAGGGGGCCAGGCTCTCCACCACGTCGACCGGCACTCCGAGCTTCCAGAATGGCCGGTAGTGGTCGATGGCGGTGGTCACGTACTCCTTGTCGAAGCGACCGGCTCCGTCGCGGCTCCGTCGCGGGCCTTGCGAATGGGAGAGGGCCCAGCGCGCCTCCCAGTCGTGGATCACCGCCACCTCCGGACGCACGGTGGTGCCGACGACAGCGTCCAGCTTGCGGAGCAACGCCCCCACCCCGGCCACATCCTGGAACACGCGCGTCCGGTCCGACCCTTCGTGGTCCACGACGGCGCCGTGGAACTTCTCGTAGCCGCCCCGCCCCTTCCGCCACTGGAAATACATAGCGGTGTCGGCGCCGTGGCCGATGGCGAGGAGCATCTCCTGGCGATGCTGGCCGGGCGGCTTTAGGGCCGGGGTCTGGAACCAGTTCGTGCTGCTCGGCGTGGACTCCATAAGGATGAAGGGCAGCCCGCCCTTCAGGCTGCGGTAGAGATCGTGGATGAAGGAAAGCCCGGGCACCTGGCGCCAGGACTCGTCCCCGTGCAGCGTCGGGTAGGCATCCCAGGCCATCCGGTCGCAGATCCCGGTGAAGCGGGCGTAGTCGAGCCCCATGAACGTCCCCATCATGTTGGTGGTCACGGGCACATGAGGAGCGGCCGCTTTCAGGGGTAAGACCTCGTGGCGCATGAAGTCGACGGTCTGGTGCGTGACGAAGCGGTCCCAGTCCAGGAGCATGCCGTCCAGAGGGGTGGCGCGGGGGTCGATCTGTGCCCAGGATTGGAAGGTCTGGCTCCAGAAGGAGCTCCACCAGGCGCGGTTGAGCGCATCTAGGCTCGGGTAGCGCGCCTTTAGCCAAGTGCGGAACGCGTCCAGGCAGTAGTCGCAGTAGCAGGCGCCGTTGTACTCGTTCGATATATGCCAGAGGGCGAGGGCCCGGTGGGAGGCGTACCGCTGAGCCAGCTTGGCATTGATGATCCCCACCTTTTCTCGGTACACGGGCGAGGTGAAGCAGTGGTTGTGGCGGTGACCATGGGGTTCGCGCCGGCCTTCGGCGTCGACGCGGCGCACCTCCGGATACTTCTCGGACATCCAACGGGGCTTGGCTCCGGAGGGGGTGGCGAGGAACGCGTTGAAGCCGCGCGCGGCGAGCCCGTCCATGACGCGATCAAGCCATCCGAACTCGAAGCGCCCCTCCTCGGGCTCGAGATGGCTCCAGGCGAAGATGCCGACCGAGAACGTGTTGCAACCGGCCTCCTCCATCAGGCGGAAGTCCTCCTCGAGGACGGCCGGCTCATCGAGCCACTGGTCGGGATTCCAATCGCCGCCGTGCAGGATGTGCGGATAGCGGGGGATGATCGGCGGGTAAAGATCCGTCGACGGGGCCGCCGCGCCCGTCGCCCCGGGGGACGGGGCAGCGACTAAGCGGCGGGGAAACGCCAGCCAGGAGGCGGCGCCCAGCGCTCCTTGGAGGAAGAAACGACGCGAGAGGTCGGCGGAGGGAGACGCCCCCGCCCTCCCGGGCCCGCGGCTCCGCTTCGACGCCGCTGGGCTCAAGGTCTGACCTCCACCCTGGCGGTTGGTTGGTGTCCACGAACGAGCCGCCGACGCGGGCGCCAGCCACTGCGCGGCCGGGCGACGGTTGGAGTCTTCCGGAGCCTTCTCTGCGCGGGAACCCCTTAGCCCCCCGCCTGGCCTCCGAACGCGGGGGCTACTCTACCACCTCTCCCCCCGGCGCTCATCGGGTCAAGGACGACCGGGTTCGACACTTCAAAGGCCGAAACCGGAAACGGCCCCCTGCATCTGGTCGTTTGGGCGGTACGAATGGGGAGGAGGACGACGGATCCCGCCGCGCCATAGGAGGGCCGCCCAAGGGGAGCGTGGCCTTGAGACATCGGCGCCCGCGGGTGCCATTTCAAGATCAGGAATGCACAGCCCGACACCCGCAGGATGAGATCGAAGCCTTCCGAGCGCTCGGCTCGGGAGGCACTTCCGGGCTAGTGCCCGGGGCTAGCGTTCCCAGCGACCGCCAACCCAGTAATAGCCGCGATCGTTGTGGTCCCAACGACCATCGGTCCAGTGACGGCCGCGTTTGTCGCGCGCGAAATGTCCGGCCGTCCACTCATGGTGCTGCCGGTGCCAGCGCCAATAGCCCGACTGCCAAACGTACCCGTTCCGATCGTCGTGGTTTTCGATCCGCACGTCTGGCGGTTGAATGCGGACGTAGACCGTCGCCCACGCGCTTGGGGCTGCCGCCAGAATGAAACCCGCCAATAGCGGAATCTTTAGCCATCCCTTGTTTGGGTTGTTCATTTGCTTCCTCCTCATCTCTACTCGATTGAGGAAGCAAGGCGCGTGCCGGTTCACGGAGAGCGCGCTGGTTGCCCTTTTCGCTGATCCGGCAGTTACTTGAGGGACGCATCGACGGCGGGCAAGGGCGAGCCTTAGAGGTGGGGGCTCTGGACGGCGAGCGATTTCTACAAGGTGCTAGCGTTGCGGCTTCCCTCACTCCAGTGGGTCATCCCCCCTCCGGGTGCGATGCTACCGCAGAGCCTGCGAAATCTTCCTTCCCTGGTGGTGCGGCGAAGACGCTCGGGGCTGGTATACTCGGCGGCGCCTTCCTGATCACAAGACCATGGTCCGATCGCTGCGCCGCTCCGCCGTCGTCATCGGGATCTCGGTCACGTCTCTTGCCGCCGTGGCCCCCGAACAGCCCGTCTACAAGGATCCCCGGATGCCCGTGGATCGCCGCGTCTCCGACCTCCTGGCGCGGATGACGCTCGAGGAGAAGGCCGCTCAGACGCTCGCCCTCTGGAGAGGGAAAGACCGGATCTCGAGCGATGATGGGCGCTTCGACCCTGAGCGCGGCGGGCCCACGCTCGCCCACGGGATCGGCCAGCTGGCCCGGCCGAGCGAGCTCCGCGAGAAGCCCCAGAGAGTCACCCTGGGGCCCCGGGAGAGCGCGGTCTTCGTCAACGCCGTCCAAAAGTGGCTCCTCGAGAACACCCGGCTCGGCATCCCCGCCCTCACCCACGAGGAGGCGCTCCACGGCCTCGCCGCCCCCCGCGCCACGCATTTCCCGGTGCCCCTGGCCCTGGCCAGCGCCTGGGACCCCGCCCTAATGCAGCGGGTGATGGGCGTGGCGGCCCGGGAGGCCCGGGCCCGAGGAGTCCACGAGGTTCTCTCCCCCGTGCTCGACCTCGCCCGGGACCCGCGCTGGGGCCGCACCGAAGAGACCTACGGGGAGGACCCTTATCTGGTGGCCCGACTCGGGGTGGCCGCGATCCGCGGCTATCAGGGCCTGGGTCAAACGTTGGCCCCGGACAAGGTCTTCGCGACCGCCAAGCATTTCGCCGTCCACGGGCCGAACGAGGGCGGCATCAACACCGCCCCCTCCAACTTCTCGGAGCGGGTTGTGCGCGAGCAGTACCTGCTCCCCTTCCAGGCCGCGGTCACGGAGGCGGACGTGATGGCGGTCATGCCCTCCTATAACGAGCTCGATGGTCTCCCCTCCCACAAGAACTCGTGGCTCCTCGGCCGCGTTCTTCGCCAGGAGTGGGGCTTCCGCGGCATCGTGGTCTCCGACTACTACGCGATCCCCCAGCTGGCGAGCCGCCACGGCGTCGCCGCCGATCTGGGAGACGCTGCCCGACAGGCCTTGCAGGCGGGGGTGGACGTGGAGCTTCCCGACGTCGAGGCCTACGGGACGCTGGTCGCGCTCGTCAAGGAGGGGCGCATCCCCGAGGCCGCCCTCGACCGGGCCGTGGCCCGCATCCTGCGGGCGAAGTTCCTAGCCGGCCTCTTCGAGGACCCCTACGTCGATCCCGACCGAGCCGCCGCTCTGAGCAACGCTCCCGAGCACCAGGCCCAGGCGCTCGAGGCCGCCCGCCGGGCGATCGTCCTGCTCAAGAACCAGGACGGCCTGCTCCCCCTCGACCGCAAGCGCCTGCGGACGATTGCCGTCATCGGTCCCAACGCCAAGGGCGTGCACCTCGGCGGCTATTCGAACGATCCCGGCCGGGGGGTGGATGTGCTGTCCGGGATCCAGGCCAAGGCCGGCTCCACCATCCGCGTGCTCTATGCCGAAGGCACCCGCATCACGGAGTCGCCTCCCGACTGGAACAAGGACCAGGTAGTGCTGGGCGATCCCGCGGCAAACCGTCAGCGCATCGCGCAGGCGGTCCGCACGGCCCGGGAAGCGGACGCCGTCGTCCTCGTGCTCGGCACCAACGAGTCCACCTCCCGCGAGGCCTGGAGCGACACCCACCTCGGGGACGTGGCGGATCTCGGGTTCATGGGCCAGCAGGAGGAGCTCCTGGAAGCCGTGCGCGGCACGGGACGGCCGATCGTGGCCGTGCTCGTGAACGGGCGGCCGGTGGCCAGTCCCCGCCTCGCGGGGGCCGTCCCCGCCATCCTAGAGTGCTTCTACCTCGGCCAGGAAGGGGGCACGGCGGTGGGGGAGGTGCTCTTCGGCGACGTCAACCCGGGGGGCAAGCTCCCCATCTCGATCCCGCGCCACGTGGGGCAGCTTCCTGTGTACTACGACCGCAAGCCCACCTCGTTCCGCCCCTACCTCGACCTGCCCCGCGAACCCCTCTTCCCCTTCGGCCACGGCCTCAGCTACACGACCTTCGTTCTGGGGAACCCCACCGTGGCCCCCGCCAAGATCGGACCCGCCGGCCGGGCCACGGTCACGGTGGAGGTGACCAACACGGGGTCGCGCGCCGGCGACGAGGTCGTGCAGCTCTACATCCATCAACGCGTGGCCTCGGTCACCCGGCCGGTGAAGGAGCTACGGGGCTTCGAGCGCGTCGGCCTGGCGCCGGGGGAGCGGAAGAGCGTGGTCTTCACCCTGGGCCCGGAGGCCTTGAGCCTGCTGGACGAGAACATGACCCGGGTGGTCGAGCCGGGAGTGTTCGACGTGATGGTGGGGACGAGCTCGGCGAGCGTGACCACCACCCCCCTCGAGGTGCTGGATCCGCGGGCCCTCCCCCCCCACCCGTAAGCCCCGATCAAGCCAGACGCGGGGCGGGGAGGCGATTGACCGCTTACCTGAAGGATTGGGGCGGAGGCGTCGCGCGACGAGCCGGGGTCACGGTGAGAGCGCGTCCCGGATCTCTTTGATCTCGACCTCGGGCGGGACGTCCTCCCGGTAAGGCCGCTGGCAGCGGCCGTACCAGTAGCGGGCGTTGTCGAGGTCGCCTTCAAAGCGGTGGACCACGGCGTGGATCCAATTCGCGAAGGCGTTCGTCTCGTGGTCCTGGACGATCCCGTGCGCCCCTTGCCAGTCCCCCCGGAGCGCGCGGTCGACGGCCTCCAGAAGCTCGGAGTTCAGCGGCGGCTTCGAGGGTGAGCCCGTAGCGATCCTCCCCAGGTTCGGCTCGAGTCGCAACGACCCCGCTCCGCCCTGTGCCCCAAGAGTACCACCCAGCTTGCCTGGGTCCCCCGGGCCGAGCCCCAGGGTTCCCCGTGGGCGTCGGGGGAGGGACGATCTCCCCCGAGCCCAGCGAGCCGTCGTCCATGCTGATGGCAGGAGACCTTATTAAGCCCCCTTTGGCTTCCAGAGACCCAGGGCCGCGCCGGTCGGGTCGACGATGACGCTGAACCAACCCATACCCGGCACCTCGGTCACATCCTGCATGACGGTGGCGCCCAGGGATTTTGCCTTCTTGGTGGCGGCTTCGACGTCGCCGACCTCGACGTAGGCGAGCCAGGCCGACGGGCGCCCGGGAACCGGATTCTTCATGATTCCACCCCCCGTTCCCTGGCCCACATTGATCATGGTGTAGCTGCCGCCGCTTCCCATCGGGACGTCCTCGAGCTTCCAGTCAAACAGCTTCCCGTAGAAAGTCTTAGCCTTGCCGACATCGGTGCAGCTCAGCTCCACGTGTACAAAAGGATTCGCCATGGCTTCTCCTCCAACCGGTTGGACAAGTGCCCCCCATATCTTCTCTTACACTTTTACACAGACTCTGCAGACCGAATGTGACGCTTGGACGACGGTTTGGCGACTGGGCTCGGGTGCCCTAACCCGGCCCTCAGGGGTGGTCCCGCGGTTTACAATCTCGGTCGTGGAATCGTGCCTGGCCGGTCTCCGCCGCCCCCTCGCCCCGCTGGTTGTCCTGCTCGCGCTCATGGGACCCCTCTACGGCCAGGAGGGCCCAACCCCCTCGCGCTTCGCCCGCGCCCAAGGCCGAGAGCTCGTGGCCGCGGACGGCACCCCGCTCCGCCTCAAGGGGATCAACCTCGGCAACTGGCTGCTCCCCGAGGGCTACATGTGGCGGCTCCAGAAGGGCCCCCAGTCTCCGCGGCAGATCCAGGAGTTGGTGGCCGAGCTCATCGGACCCGACGCCGCCCGGTCCTTCTGGCGGGACTTTCAAGACGCCTACGTGACGCGGAGCGACATCCATTATCTGAAGAAGATCGGCATCGACTCCGTGCGCGTCCCCTTCGACTACCGGGTCCTCACCCCGGAGGAGGATTCCCGAGTCTGGCTGGAGGCCGGCTTCGCTCGGCTCGACCAGCTCATCGAATGGTGTCGCGACGAGGGGCTGCTGGTGGTGCTGGACATGCACGCCGCGCCCGGAGGCCAGACCGGCCGCAACATCGACAACAGCTGGGGCCACCCCTTCCTATTCGAGAGCGAGGAGAGCGAGGCCCGGGCGATCGCGGTGTGGCGAAGGCTGGCCGAGCGCTATCGTGACGAGGCCGCCGTCTTGGGCTATGACCTCCTGAACGAGCCGATCCCCAACGTGCCGGCCTACGCTCCCTACAAGGCGCGGCTCGAGGCGTTCTATCGCAAGGCGGTGGCCGGGATCCGGGAGGTGGACGCCCACCACGTGATCTTTCTGGGGGGCGCCAATTGGGACACCGACTTCTCGGTCTTCGGGCCTCCCTTCGCGCCGAATCTCGTTTACACCTTCCACAAGTATTGGAGCCCGACGGATGACGCATCCCTGCGCCCCTTCCTCGACTTCCGGGAACGCTACCGGGTGCCGCTCTGGCTCGGGGAAACGGGGGAGAACACCGACGAGTGGATCGATGCCTGCCGCCGGCTCGCCGAACGGCACGGCATCGGATGGTGCTTCTGGCCCTACAAGAAGCTCGTCGCCCCGAGCTGCCTGGCCTCCATCGCGGCCCCCGAGGGTTGGGACGAGATCGTGGCCTACGCGACCCACCGCACCGCCGATTTCGAGGCGAATGCCAAGATCCGCCCCCCCTTGGTCAGGTCACGGGCCGTCCTGGGCGCCTTCCTCGCCAACATCCGTTTCGAAAACTGCCGCCTCAACGACGGCTACCGAAAGGCGTTGGGCCTCCGGGGGGACGAAGCCGCCCCCTCGCCCCGGCCCTGATCTCGGGCGGTCGACCGCGAAGGCCAATGTGCGGTACAAGACCCCTGTACCCCGAAGGGCGGCCCCGAACCCGGACCGAGCCCGTGGCCCTCAGAGGTCGGACATCCCCGGTGCCGAGGTCGGTCGGTGCCTCGGCCGACGAAGATGAGGACAAGGAGGCAACGTGAGTGACCCTTACCAGCCGCGGCCCGAGCACAAGTTCACCTTCGGCCTCTGGACGGTCGGCAATACGGGCCGTGACCCGTTCGGGGAGCCCGTACGGCCCCTGCTCACCCCCGTTGAGCTCGTCCACCTGCTGGCGGAGGTCGGGGCTTACGGCGTGAACTTCCATGACAACGACCTCGTGCCCATCGAGGCCTCCGCCCGGGAGCGCGACACGATCGTCCGCGAGTTCCGGAAGGCGCTGGAGGCGACCGGCATCAAGGTCCCGATGGCCACCACGAACCTGTTCTCGGACCCCGCGTTCAAGGACGGCGCCTTCACCGCCAACGACGCCCGGGTCCGGGCCTACGGCCTGCAGAAGACGATGCGCTCCATCGACCTCGGGGTGGAGCTGGGAGCCAAGGTCTACGTGTTCTGGGGCGGCCGGGAGGGCGTGGAGACGGATGCCAGCAAGAACCCGCTCGAGGCCTTGAAACGCTACCGCGAGGGGTTGAACTTCTTGACCCACTACGTGAAAGACCAGAAGTACGACCTCGTGTTCGCCCTCGAGGCCAAGCCCAACGAGCCCCGGCACGACATCTACCTTCCCACCACCGGCTCCATCCTGGCCTTCATCGAGACCCTCGACCACCCGGAGATGGTGGGCGTGAACCCCGAGCTCGCCCACGAGCACATGTCGGGCCTCAACTTCACCCACGCCATCGCCCAGGCCTGGGACGCGGGGAAGCTCTTTCACATCGACCTCAACGACCAGGCCTTCGGCCGCTACGACCAGGATCTGCGCTTCGGCTCCCACTCCTTGAAGTCCTGCTTCTTCCTCGTGAAGTTCCTGGAGGATGTCGGCTACCAGGGCAGCCGGCACTTCGACTCCCATGCCTACCGCACCGAAGACGTGGATGGGGTGAAGGACTTCGCGCGCGCGAGCATGCGCAGCTATCTCATCTACAAGGACAAGGGCCGGCGCTGGAACGAGGACAAGGAGATCCAGGCCCTGCTCCGCGAGCACTCCGGCCTGCCCAGCGACGGACTGCCCGCGCTCGATGGCTACAGCCGGGCCGCGGCGGAGGCGCTCAAGGCCGCGAGCTTCGACCGCCGGGGGCTCGGGGCCCGCGGGCTCGCCTACGAAAGGCTCGATCAGCTCACCATCGAGGTCATCCTCGGCGTCCGGTGAAGCGCCTCTTCCTCGGCGTCGACGTCTCCACCACGGGCGTCAAGGCCCTGCTCGTGGACGGGGCGGGGAAGGTGGCCGCGAGCGCCACCACGCCCCTCACCCTGGAGACCCCGAGGCCGCTCTGGTCGGAGCAGGACCCCCAGGCGTGGTGGGCGGGAGCGACGGCCAGCATTCGCGCCGCCCTGGCCGCCGCCCCGGCGGCGGGCAAGGATGTCGCCGCGGTGGGGCTCACCGGCCAGATGCACGGCCTCGTCCTCCTCGACGAGGCGGAGCGGGTGCTGCGGCCGGCGATTCTCTGGAACGATCAGCGCACGCAAGCCGAGTGCGAGGAGATCCGCTCGCGGATGGGCGGGAGGGCGGCCCTCGTCGAGGTCACGGGAAACGACGCCCTCACCGGCTTCACCGCGCCCAAGATCCTCTGGGTCCGGAAGCACGAGCCCGCCGTCTATGCGCGGGTGCGGCTGGTGCTCCTGCCCAAGGACTACGTCCGCCTGCGCCTGAGCGGGGAAGCGGCCATGGACAAGGCCGACGGCTCGGGAACGCTGCTCTTCGACCTGGCGGCGCGGGCCTGGTCTCCCCGGGTGCTGGACCGCCTCGAGATCCCCGCCGCTTGGCTGCCCAGAACCTTCGAGGGACCGGAGGTCACGGGGAGGGTGACAAGGAAGGCGGCGGGCGAGACCGGTCTTCTCGAGGGAACGCCGGTGATGGCGGGGGGGGGAGATCAGTCGGCGGGAGCGGTGGGTGCGGGAGCGGTCAAACCGGGAGTGGTGGCCCTGACCCTCGGCACCTCGGGGGTGGTCTTTGCCACCACTCCGCGCGCTCTGGTCGAGCCCGAGGGCCGACTCCACGCACTCTGCCACGCCGTGCCCGGGCGCTGGCACTTCATGGGAGTCACGCTCTCCGCCGCGGGCAGCCTCCAGTGGTACCGCGACACGCTCGCGCCGGGAACCGCCTTTGAGACCCTGGTCCAGGAAGCAGAGGCGGCTCCAGCCGGCAGCGACGGCCTCGTCTTCCTTCCTTATCTCTCAGGCGAGCGCACGCCCTATCCCGACCCCCTCGCCCGCGGCTCTTTTGTGGGCCTCACCCTGAGGCACCGACGCTCCCACCTCACCCGTTGCATCCTGGAGGGCGTCGCCTTCTCGATGCGCGATTGCTTCGAATTGCTCAAGGGCGCGGGACTGGCCGAGGTACGGCAGGTGCGGGTCGCCGGGGGCGGGGCCCGAAGCTCGCTGTGGCGACGCATCATGGCCAGCGTCCTGGGCGTCGAGCTCGTGACCGTCAACAGCAGCGAGGGCGCCGCCTACGGGGCGGCCCTTCTGGCCGGGGTGGGAGCGGAGAACTGGCCGAGCGTCGACGCCGCCTGCGAGGCGGTCATCGCGATCAGCGGCCGCGACGAGCCCGAGCCCGCGTGGGCCGGCGCCTATGAGGAGCTTTACCCCCGCTTCCGCGAGCTCTATCCCGCCCTGAGCCCCACCTTCGCCAGGCTCGGCGCCTGAGCCCACCCCTGGCCTTCCACCCGGGCCCTCTACTTCGGGGGAGACGACGTCGAGCCCCCCTTGGTCCGGCAACTGGCCGTCGCCGGCCCCCCGGCGGCAGCCTTGTCCGTTGGCAGGGAGGTGCCGCCTGCTCTGAGCGCCCCCCAAACCCTTGAACGAGCCCCATAACTCATTACAGCCAAAAGCGATCCTCAACTCTGATTTGGTTCGGGAGAGCGACCCGGCGGCGATCCGCCCGGCTCTCCTGGGACGCCGGGGGCGTGAGCGCACTGGTATGATTCCTGCGTAGGTTAGGGGCCGGGATGGCTTGCACCGCGGAATCCGGGAGGCGATGGGACGAGAGGCGGCTCCTTGTCTGGGCCCTCTCCCTCGTCCTCCTGAGCCCGGTGCTGGCTTGGGCCGAGCCTTCGATCCACCTGCCCGATGTCGCGGCCGCCACTGGCCCGGAGTCCCCCGACGAGACCGCGGTCCGCAAGCTCCTCGGCGACTATGCCCGGGCCATCGAGCACAAGGACCTGGGCCTGTTCCGAACCGTCAAGCCCAACCTGACCAAGGAGGAGGAGTCGCGGCTCCAGAAGGCCTTCAGTAGCGTCCAGTCCCAGGTCGTGAAGATCACCATCCAGTCCATCCAGGTCCAGGTCCGGCAGGCCACGGTGCGGCTCATGAGGCGGGACACCATCGACAGCTCCATGATCGCGAGCTTCCCGCAGACTCTCCTCCTGGACCGGGTGCAGGACGGCTGGACGATCCGCGAGATCAACCGCTAGGGGCAACCCGCCTCGGGCGAGGCGGTGAGCCAGCCCTCGAAGAGCGCGCGGGCCTTGCCCCCCTCGAAGCGACGCCGCACCGCGTCCAGGACGCGGAGGCGTCGGACTCCCGTCGTCCCGTAGAGGCCGATCCAATAGGGGACGTGCAAGTCCAGAGGGACCCGCTCCAGGCGGAACTCCAGGCCCCGGACGCGGAAGAACCCGCTCTGGAACACGAGGCGCCGCAGCATGTCCTCCAGCCGCCGGCGCCCCGCCGCCTCGTCGAGCGCGGGCTCCGGCCGGTTGCGCGTCTCCAGGGAGAGGAGCTCCTTCGGCGCCGGCGGCCCCTCAAACTGGTAGGGATCGAGGAGCCCGGCGACCGCGTCCAAGGCGAACCAGGAACGCTGGCGGCGGGAGCCGTTTTGGACCACGACCTCGTATAGACGGAAGGGCACGAAGGCCTCCGCCACCGAGCGCAGTTCCCCCCCGCCCAGCCGCCCCCCCCACCCCTCCCGGAACGCCTCGATCGCTTCCGCGCGGGAGAGGTTGGGTCTCAGGCTTGTTATGACCGCCATGCGTTCACCGGAAGTAGATCCAGAGGCCGACCACGGTGGCTAGGAGCAGGCCCGTGAAGAACACGTTCAATTTGTGCTCCCGCGCGGTTTCCCTATCCAACTTCGGTCCTTTGACCGGGGTGGTGTCGAGCTTCTCGTCCACGGTCGCGAAGGTGAGCCCGGCCAGCTTCTTGCGCTCGGGCGCGGGGCCCAGGTAGCTCACCCCCACGAGCACGGCCGCACAGAGCCAGAACATGAGGATCGCGTAGTGGAGGAAGTTCATGTCCACCAGCCAGCGGATGGCCGGGGAGTCGAAGTGGCGGCTCCGATCCAGGACCTCGAAGACGAAACGGACCGACCCCAGGACGAAGCCCACGAGCAGGGAGCTGATGGCCCCCGTGCCGTTGAGGCGGGGCCATAGGATGCCGAAGATGAAGCAGACCGCGATGGGCGGGCTGATATAGGCCTGCACGCTCTGCAGGTAGATGTACAGCTGCGAGCTCAAGAGATGGATGAAGGGCACCCAGAGGATCCCCAGCACGACCATGACTCCGGTGGCCAGGCGGCCGAAGCCCACCAGCTGGCGGTCCGAGGCGTCGGGCTTGAGGCGCTTGTAGAAGTCGAGGGTGACCATGGTTGAGGCGGAATTGAAGACCGAGCTCATGGCCCCCATAAGGGCGGCCAGCAGGGCCGCGATCATCAGGCCGACGAGGCCGGTGGGAAGAAGGCTGACCACCAGGGTGGGGTAGGCAATGTCTCCGTTGGTGACATGGCCGTTCACCATCTTGAAGAGCTGGGGATAGAGGGCGACCGCGATGAGACCGGGAAGGACCAGGATGAAGACGGGCAGCACCTTCAGAAAGCCCGCGAAGATGGTGCCCGCCTTGGCGTGCCCCTCGTCCTTGGCGGAGAGCACCCGCTGCACGATCACCTGGTCCGTGCACCAATACCAGATGCCCAGGATGGGGGCGCCCAGGAAGATCCCCGTCCAGGGGAACTCCGGGTGGTCCATGGGCTTGATCATGCTGAAGTAGTCGGCGGGCAGCGCCGCCCGGAGGGCGGAGAACCCGCCTACCTGGTCGAGGCCAATCCAGGTGAGAGCGATGGCCCCGGCGAGGAGGATCAGGGTCTGGACCAGATCGGTGTAGATGACGGCGGCCAGGCCCCCGGCCACGGTGTAGATGCCGGTGGCGACCACCAGCAGCACCGCCGCCGTCATGGGGTTCCAGCCGACCACCCGCTCCAGCACGATCGCGGCCGCGTAGAGGTGTACGGAGATCTTGGTGAAGATGTAGGCCAGGATGGATATGCTGGCCAGATAGATGCTGCACTGGCGGCTGAACCGGCGCTCCAGGAACTCGGGCATGGTGAAGACGTTGGAGCGCAGATAGAAGGGGACGAAGACCCAGCCCAGGATGAGGAGGATCACGCAGGCCAGCCACTCGAAATGGCCCACGGCCAGGCCCGAGGTGGCCCCCGAGCCGGCCAGCCCGATGAAGTGCTCGGTTGAGATGTTGGAGACGAAGAGGGAGGCCCCGATCGCGAACCAGCCCACGTGGCGGCTGGCCAGGAAGTAGTCCTCCGAGGTCCGCTCCTTGCGCGAGAAGTAGAAGCCGATCCCGAAGATGATCAGGAAGTAGACCCCGATGATGACGATGTCCAGGGTCTCCAGGCTCCGGTGGCTCACGGCGGCGGCGGCGACGAGCATGGCTGCCTCCTGCGCGACGAGGGTCGGGATCCCTATCCTCCGCCCCGGACGGTCGTGCGGCCATCCACTTGCGGGATGGCGAACTCTATATCAGCGGGCCCCGGAATCTCAACGAGTGGTTCGACCGAGTTCGGGAGGGGGCGTAGTCAGAAATGTAGGGGAAAGGCGAGGGTCAAGATGAGGCTCTCCTCCCCGGGGTTGTGGCGGGCCAGGCTCGCGTTGGAGAGGTGGTAGAGCTCCACCCCCACCCGCCAGTCGTGGAAGCGCCACCCCAGCTCTATTCCGGAGCGGAACTCGAGGGGATAGCCGAGGTCCTTGCCGCCTCCCGCGCGGTAGTAGCCGGGGGCGAAGCTGAGGCGCACCACGGGGGCCCGGCCCAGGGGCAGATCGAAGCTGAATCCTCCATAGGCGTTCAAGGCCCCGTTCGTCGTGACCATGGCCCCCGCCATCGCGTGCAGGATGAAGAGCGTTCCCCCGGACCGGTACTGAAGGCCGAACTCGGCCGCCGGAGCCCGCCTCTTGTTGGCGTCGTAGGCCCCCCCCGAGATGTCGAGGACGGAGGGCTCTCCGGCCATCGCTCCTCCGGCCAGGCCGGCCGCGGCCAGAGTGAGCCCCGCCGCGCGGAGGGAAGCCCGCATCAAGGCGTGGGCGCGGGCTTGCGGGAGTAGATCGCACCCGACCAGCCGGGCAGGGAGACCCGGAGGCGCCCGCCCACAACCCGCAGCGAGGGGGCGGCCCCCAGCCGATCCTCAAGGAGGGCGCCCTCGACGAGGCCGGCGGGTGCAGCGGGGGCGTCGATCTCCGCCGCGTCTTCTCCGTTGTTGAGGAAGACGAGGACCCCCTGGCCGTTGGCCACGCGGGCATAGGCCCAGCTGTGCTCGCCCAAGGCCAGGTTGGCCATGGAGCCGCGGCGCAGAGCGGGGAGCTCCGCGCGCAGGTGGAGGAGCCTCCGCAGGTGAGAGAAGACCGCCTGCTCGTCGGGGCTTCGGCCCGCGTCCAGGAACGCGCTCCGCGGGTCGTCCCTCCAGCCGCCCGGGAAATCGCGGCGGTTGTCGGGGTCGTCGCCGCCGGCCATGCCGATCTCGTCCCCGTAGTAGACCAGGGGGGTCCCGCGGGCGGTCATCAGGAAGGTGTAGGCCAGGCAAAGCCCGCGAACGCTCGCCCCCGGCTCGTTCATGAACCGGGACACGTCGTGCAGGCCCAGGAAGGTCATGAGGAGGGCGGGATCGCGGTACAGATGGTCGTGGGCCAGCATCGCGGCCACTGCGGGGAGGGGCTTCCCGCGGGCGAACGCCTCCCGAACCTTGTAGTAGAGGGGGTAGTCGAACAGGGTGTCCACTCCGGTGTCGATCCCGTCCAGGCGGGCCGCGCCTCCTTGGAAGAACGAGACCAGGGCGGGGTCGCCGTCGGAGACCTCCCCCACCACCGTGAGCTTGGGGTACTCGCGTTTGAGCGCGGCCGTCCACTCGCGCCAGAAGCGACGGGGCACGTAGGGCAGGGTGTCCTGGCGGATGGCGTCCAGGCCCGTCATGCCCACCCACCAGAGCGCGTTCTGAATCAGGTAGCGGGCCGCCTCGGGGTCGTCCTGATTGAGGTCGGGCAGGATGTCGATGAACCAGCCCTGGAGCGTGGCCTTTTGCAGCTCCGGGGTGGCGTGGGGGTCGGGCAGGGTCCAGGTCTGCCAGGTGTTGGCGAGGTGCCGCGCCTCGGTGCCGTTGTACCAGGTGGGGGTGGGAGGGTCCCTCACCCAAGGATGATAGGGGCCGGTGTGGTTGGCGACCTGGTCCTGGATGACCTTGATCCCCCGTCCGTGGGCGGCCTCCACCAGCTCCTTGAGCTTGGCCAGGGTCCCAAAGTGCTCCTCCACCCCGTAGAAATCGGTGGCGCCATAGCCGTGATAGTCGGTGATGGCTTCGTTCTGGTAGCGCTCGCGCTGGTTCAGCTGGTTGGCGTTGTCGTACCAGGGCGTGAGCCAGAGCGCGGTGACGCCCAGGTCCTTGAGGTAAGGCAGGTGGTCGATGATCCCCTGCAGGTCGCCCCCGTGGTAGTAGCGCGCCTTGCGGCGGTCGAAGAGCCCCTTCGAGGCGGGGGGGTCGTCGTTGGTCGGATCCCCGTTGGCGAACCGGTCGGGCATGGCCAGGTAGACCACGTCGTCCGGCGAGAAGCCCTGGAAGCGGCCCCCCTTCGGCAGCGGAGCAAGGAGGTCGAAGGGCACGTCGGCCGCCCCGCCCGCGGTGCGGATCCGGATCGGGTGGGGCCCGGGGGCAGCCCCCGCCTCGACGTGCACGTCCAGGAAGAGGTAGGTCCCCGCCTCGTTGACCCCCGTCGCCCTCGCCCGGAGCCCGGAGGCCGCGGCCTCCACGCGCGCTCCCCCCAGGTTCCGCCCCCGCACCAGCAGCCTCACGGGGTCGATGGAATGGCGGGGCCACCAGCCGGGCGGCTCCACCTTCGCCACCTCCGGGGCGAGCGTCGCTCCCTCCGCGGCGAAGCCGGCCAGGACGAGCACGAGGGGAAGGCCCCGGCCCGGCCGGGCCTTCACTTCGCGGCCCCCTCCAGGGCGGGCCGCCCGGCGGGCGCCCGCTCCGGGGTGTCCTCGCGGACGCGCTGCATGAGGAGGGCAGCCAGCCCCATGGAGCCGCCCCCCACCGTCACCGCGGCCAGGCGGTTGTTGGCGAGGAGGTGGAGCATGACCCAGCCGAAGCCGAACGAGGCCACGATCTCGGGAATGACGATGAAGAAGTTGAAGATGCCCATGTAGGTACCGGTGCGCGCGGGGGGTATGGAGCCGGCCAGGATGGCGTAGGGCATGGAGAGGGTGCTGGCCCAGGCGACGCCCACCCCGGCCATGCAGAGAAGGAGGGGGAGCTTGCTGTGGATCACGCCCACCGAGAGCAGACCCGCCGCCCCCGCCAGCAGGCACAGGGTGTGGGTGGCGCGGCGGCCCAAGACGCGCGCGATCGCGGGCAAGGCAAAGGAGAAGGCGAAGCAGACCACCGAGTAGGCGGCGAAGCACACCCCCGCCCACTCCACCCCCTCGTGGTAGAGGGGCGAGGCCTGGTCGGGGGCCCCAAAGATGTTGTGGGCCACCGCCACCGGGAAGTAGAGCCACATGCAGTACAAGCCGAACCAGGTGCAGACCTGCACCCAGCCCAGCCGTCTCATGGTCAAGGGCATCTGGGCGATCGCGGAGAGGATCTCCCGCGTGCCCGCGAGGAGGCCCGCCTTCTCCCTCTGCCCGCGCCGAAAGGCCTCGAGGTCCTCGGGCGGGTACTCCTTCGTGCTCCCGATGGTCCAGAGGACCGCTCCCAGGAAGGCGACCGCGCCCAGGTAGAACGAGAGCGTCACGTTCAGGGGGATGCCCGGCATTGGCCCGCCCGCGCCCCCGACGCCGAAGAGATGGGTCATGAGCCAGGGGAGGGCGGAGGCCACCGCAGCCCCCAGGCCGATGAAGAGGCTCTGCATGGCGAAGCCGCGGGTGCGCTGGTCCTCGGGCAGGAGGTCGGCCACGAAGGCGCGGAAGGGCTCCATGCTCACGTTGATGGAGGCGTCCAGGATCCAGAGCAGGCCGGCCGCCATCCACAAGGCCCCGGAGTTGGGCATGAGCAGGAGGGCGGCGGAGCTGAGCAAAGCCCCGGTCAGGAAGTAGGGGCGCCGCCGTCCCAGCCGACCCCAGGTTCGGTCGCTCATGCTGCCGATGACGGGCTGGACGAGCAGGCCGGTGAGGGGCGCGGCCAGCCAGAGCATGGGGATCTGGTCCGGGGAGGCGCCCAGGTACTCGTAGATGGCGCTCATGTTCGCCATTTGCAGGCCCCACCCGAACTGGATGCCCAGGAAGCCGAAGCTCATGTTCCAGATCTGCCAGAAGCTCAGTTGCGGCCTCTCCATACGAGCTCCTCCTGCGGAGGGGTGGGGGCGCCCTCCAAGGCGGGGGCCCCGATTCAGGCGGGGTTATCGGCGGTCGGCCGGGGGGCCCGCCCGTAGATCTTGGTCATTTCCCGGAGACGCTCCCGGATGGGATCCGTGATCTGCCCGGGAGTGTACCGCCAACGCCAGTTGCCGGCGGGCCGCCCGGGAAGGTTCATGCGGGCCTCGCTGCCCAGACCGAGCACGTCCTGGAGGGGGACGATCGCGGTGTCCGCCACCGACATGAGCAGGGTACGGATGAAGGTCCAGTGGATCTCCTTCCCATCCGTGCCCAAGTATTTCATGCAGAACGTGCGCTCGCGCTCGGCCTCCTCCGGCTTGCGCGTGCTGTCCCCCACCCCTGCCGTCCACCAGCCCACGATGGTGTCGTTGTCGTGGGTGCCGGTGTAGACCACGAGGTCCCGCGGATAGTTGTGGGGCTTGAAGGTGTCCGCGGAGTCGTCGCTGCCGAAAGCGAACTCCAGGATGGCCATCCCCGGCCACCCGAAGCGCTCGCGCAGGGCCTCCACCTCGGGGGTGATCACGCCCAGGTTCTCGGCCACCACCGGCAGCTTCCCGCACGTGGCCTCCAGGGCCTCGAAGAGTTTGGCCCCCGGCCCCTTCACCCAGCGTCCGTTGACGGCCGTGGTCTCCCGCCCCGGCACCTCCCAGTAGGCCTCGAAGCCGCGGAAGTGATCGAGGCGCACGGAGTCCACCTGGGAGAGGGTGGAGCGGAAACGCTCGATCCACCAGGCGTACCCGCTCCTGGCCAGCACGTCCCAGCGATAGAGCGGGTTCCCCCAGAGCTGGCCGGTCGCGCTGAAGTAGTCGGGGGGCACCCCCGCCACGTAGGCAGGCGTGCCGTCCGCGGTCAGGTAGAACAGCTCCGGGTGGGCCCAGACGTCGGCGCTGTCGTGGGCCACGAAGATGGGGATGTCGCCCAGGATGCGGATCCCCCGCTCGTGGACGTACCCGCGCAGGTCCGCCCATTGGCCGAAGAAGAAGAACTGAGCGAGCTCCTGCGCCCGCACCTCCCGGGCGTGCTCGCGGGCGGCCTTGGCCAGGGCTTCCGGCTCACGCGTGGCGAGGTGACGGTCCCAGGCCGGCCAGCGCGCACCGCCCTGGGACTCCTTCAAGGCCATGAAGAGCGCGAAATCCGGCAGCCAGGCGGCCTCCTTCCGGCAAAAGGCGTCGAACGCCTCGCGCTGGGCGGCGGAGGCCTTCTTCTCGAAGGTCTCGCCGGCGTTGCGCAAGAGCGGCCGCTTGAAATCGATGACGGCCCCGAAGTCCACCTCGTGCTCCGCGAAAGACGGCGCCCTCTTGAGGTCCGCGGCCTGTAGCAGCCCTTCCTCCACGAGGCGCTCCAAACTGACGAGAAGGGGGTTGCCGGCGAAGGCGGAGAAGCACTGATAGGGGGAGTCGCCGTAGCCGGTCGGGCCCAAGGGCAGGACCTGCCACAGGGATTGGCCGGTGTCGGCCAGGAAGTCTACGAAGCCGCGGGCCTCGGGGCCCAGCTCGCCGATGCCATGGGGGCCGGGAAGCGAGGTCGGATGCAGAAGGATCCCGCTCACCCGGGATCGGGGCACCTCAGATCACCTGGACGAGCTGCGACTGGGTCAGGACGTTGCCATGGTCGTCCTTGAACTGGATGAAGACGGTAAGGTTGGCGGCTTTGGTGAGGTTGTTGGAGGCGACCGTGTAGTTGAGGATCTGGGTCACCTTCAGGGTGCCCTTGGGGTCGATGCGGTTGGTACCAGAGAAGACGATGAGGTCCTTGTCGTCGTAAGTGTTGAGGGCCACCGTCTGGCCGGTGACGGGATCGAAGAGGGTGGACCTCACGAGCTGCATCAGACCGCCCACCCCCGACGTCTCCTGGATGATGACCGTGAACTGGACGGAGAAGGAGAAGCCCGGGCTCGCGGAGGGCGTGGCGATGATGGGGTTGGGGTCTATGCTGAGGGCGATGACGGCCAGGTCCACGCCCGGAGTGGGGGCGGTGGGGGTGGTGTTCGAGCAGGCCGCGGACAGGACGGCCAGGATTAGGGTCAGGACGGCGAGGGCACGGGGGAACGGGAACATCGGGGAGGGCCTCATTACGCCTTGGGGACCGGGGGCGGGAGCTCGACGGCGGGACAGACGGAGCTGAAACCCACCCGATTGTGGCTGCCGTCGCAGAACGGCTTGTTGCTGGACTGACCGCAGCGGCAGAGCGAGACCACGGTGCGGCCGCTCAGGCCGAAGGGCTTGCCGTCCTGGTCGCAGATCGTGATGTTCCCCTCCAGGCGGAGGGGCCCGTTGT
This sequence comes from Vicinamibacteria bacterium, assembly GCA_035570235.1. Taxonomy (NCBI): domain Bacteria; kingdom Pseudomonadati; phylum Acidobacteriota; class Vicinamibacteria; species Vicinamibacteria bacterium. The sequence goes on from DATMML010000123.1 coordinate 45,294, forward strand.
TCCTGACGATGACCGTGAAGTCTGACATGGATGCTCCTTGATTCGACCGACGAGGTTCCATTCTACAGGGTCGCCGCGCGCGCTGCACGGAGGCCTCGCGGACGCGCCCGGGAAGACAGGCGCCGGACGACCTCACGGGCGGCAGCTGGCGGCGCGGCAGGCGAGGAGCTCCTGGAGCCGGCGTGAGAACGGCTCCAGGACCGAAGGATCGACGTGGCGCTGGAGGTTGTGCAGCTGATAGGGATCCGTGCGCATGTCATAGAACTCGACCTCGTACGACTCCAGGTAGTTGTAGAGGTAGTCCTCCGAGCGCACGCCCGCCGATACGTCGGCGTCGTAGTACTCGACGAGAAAGTCCTTGCGCCAAGTCTCGGGGCCGGGGGGGGTTCCCCTCAACAGGGGGGCGAAGGAGCGTCCGTCCACGGTGTCGGGGACCCTTGCCCCCGCGAGCTCCGCGAACGTGGGGGCGAGGTCGATGTTGAGCACGGGGTGGGGACGCGACTGACCGGCGGGGACCCCCGGCCCGCGGACGACGAGGGGCACCTTTATGGCCTCCTCGTAATTGACGTTCTTTCGCCCCGCCAGGCGATGCTCACCCATCTCCAGCCCGTTGTCGGAGGTGAAGAAGATGTAGGTGTTCTCCAGCCGGCCGCTCGCGATCAGGGCCTGCAGAACCTGATCCACCATTTCCTCGACCGCCAGCATGCTGCGCAGCCGCGAGACCTGGAGCTCGTCGAGGAGTTGGATTTCGTGGGCGTTCATGTGCGCAACGTTCTGGACGAAAGAGGGCTTCTCCCGGACGTCGTCCTCGTTGAAGGAGGGAACGCGGAAGGCGCCCCCTCCCTTGAACTCGTGGGAGTGCCGGTCGGCATAGACGGCCGGCTTGTGGGGGGCCTGGGGGGCCAGATAGAGGAAGAAGGGGGTCGTCGCGTCGGCGGCGGCCCTCCGGATGAAGGCCACGGCCTGGCCCGCGAAGACGTCGGTGCTGTAGTCCTGCGGGGCCTGGCCGTAAGTGACCACGGTGCCGTTCTCGTTCAGGGAGTAGTTGTAGTAGCGGAGGTCCAAGTCCGCGGTCAGGTCCCCCCGCCACTCGTCCCACCCGGGGGGCACGTAGGTCTCTGACGCTCCCGTCGCGTAGTCGTTCAGGTACTTGCCTATGAGGGCGGTCCGGTAACCGGCGGCCTTCAGCCAAGTGGCCACCGTGGAGGCCTCGAGCCCGCGGCTGTGAAAGCCGGGGAAGCCCCCATCCGGGCCGAGGTTGTAGAGCACCCGGTGGTTGTGGGTGTACTGGCCGGTCAGGATAGAGGCGCGGGAGGGCGCGCAGAGCGAATGCGTGACGTAGTAGCGCGGGAAGGACAGGCCGGCCTGGGTCATGAGCGCGGGCAGGCGGGGCAAGATATCCATCGACCGCGAGTCGAGGTCATCGGTCAGGATGAAGACGATGTTGGGTTTGGGCGGAGGCGGCGAGGGCGCGGGTGCCGAGACGGGGGAGGCGCCCCCCCCGCAAGCCACGGCCGCAACGGCGGGCGCCAGCACCCGCCATGCCTTGCCCGTCATCCCTCGCGCTCCCCCCGGGCGCGCTCGCGGTCTGCGCTTCCCCGGGCCACCTTGAAACGCGCCGAGGCTAGCACACTTCTCCGCCTCCACCCCGGGACGATCTGGACTAGAATTCCCCGCCGTCCGCCCCTCCGGAGGTCCAAATGCCGAGAACGAGCCGCTTGCGGGCCGCCTCTACGTTCCTCCTTGCCGTTGCCGTTGCCCTTGCGCTCGCCCCCGCCGCCCCCGCGCGGGCCGGCTGGGCCTCGTTGGGCCGGATGCCGGGCCCCGAGCGGCAGAGCAACACCCTCATCTTCCGGAACGCCCAGGGGGTTCTGGCGGTCTCCGTCCTCGCCCGCGATATCGTCCGCGTGCGCTTCTCCCCCACCCCCGCCTTCGGTCGTGACCACTCCTACGCGGTGGGGGATCGCGATTTCGGCGACCCGGGTGCCTCCTTCCAGGTCGCGGCCGATCGCTCGACCATCACCACCGCTACCCTGCGCGTGACCGTGCTCCACGATCCCCTCCGGATCGCCTTCGCGACCGCGGCCGGGGAGTCCCTGGACGAGGACGATGCGGAGCGGGGGATGGCCTTCACCGGGCGCGAGGTCAGGGCCTTCAAGCGGCTCCGGGACGACGAGCACGTGTACGGCCTGGGTGAGAAGACGGGCCGGCTCGATAAGCGGGGGGCCAAGCTCGGCGGCTACAGCTACGTGATGTGGAACAGCGACACCCCCGGCTACGATTCCAGCATCGATCCCATCTACGTCTCGGTGCCGTTCTTCATGGTCCTGCGGGAGGGCCGGGCCCACGGCATCTTCCTCGACAACACCTTCCGGAGCAGCTTCGACGTGGGGAAGGCCTCGACCAGCCGCCTCTCTTTCGGGGCCGAGGGAGGGGAGCTGAACTACTACTTCATCTACGGCCCCGCCCCCCGGCAGGTGGTGGAGCGCTACACCGCTCTCACCGGCCGCCTGCCCCTGCCCCCCCGCTGGGCCCTCGGCTACCACCAGTGCCGCTACAGCTACTACCCGGAGTCGAAGGTTCGATCCATAGCCAGCAACTTCCGGGAGCGCAAGATCCCCGCGGACGCGATCTGGCTCGACATCCACTACCTCGACTCCTACAAGCCGTTCACTTGGGACAAGGCCCGCTTCCCCGACCCCGCGAAAATGATTGCGGACCTCCGCGCCCAGGGGCTCCGTACGGTGACCATCCTCGACGCCCATCCCAAGAAGGAGGCGGGCTACGAGCCCTGGGAGACCGGCCTCGCCGGTGACTACTTCATCAAGAACCCGGACGGCTCGGTCTATCTGGGGCCCGTCTGGCCAGCCCAGGCGGAGAAGAATCCAGGCCCCAACGCCTTCCCCGATTTCAGCAAGCCGGGAGCCCGCGATTGGTGGGGGGGGCTTCACAAGACGCTCCTTGACGTGGGGGTGGCGGGGATCTGGAACGACATGAACGAGCCCGCGGTCTTCGTTCCCCCCACCTGGACGATGGCCCTTGAAGTCCGGCACGACAACGAGGGCCAGCCCACCGACCACCGCGAGATCCACAACGTCTACGGGCAGCTGATGACGCGCTCGACCTTCGAGGGGCTCTCCCGCCTGCGGCCGAACGAACGGCCCTTCGTTCTGACCCGAGCTACCTACGCGGGCGGACAGCGCTACGCCGCCCAGTGGCCGGGCGACAACACCAGCACGTGGTCGGACCTCGCCCAGTCGATCCCCATGCTCCTGGGCATGGGCCTCTCCGGCCTGTCTTTTGTGGGCAGCGACATCGGCGGCTTCCAGAGGGGCCCTTCCCCCGAGCTCTACACCCGCTGGCTGCAGACCGGCGTCTTCTACCCCTTCATGCGGACCCACGCCGAGCTGGGCACCCCGGACCGGGAGCCCTGGTCCTTCGGCGCCTCCTACGAGGCCATCAACCGGCGAGCCATCGAGCTCCGCTACGAGCTGCTGCCCTACCTCTACAACGTGATGGAAGAGGCGAGCCGGACGGGGGTGCCCGCCCTGCGCCCGCTCTTCCTCGAGTACCCCGAAGACGACCGCACCTACCAAGTGGACGACGAGTTCCTCCTCGGCCGCGACATCTTGGCCGCACCCGTCATCCGCGAGGGCGTGACCGAGCGGGAGCTGTTCCTGCCCAAGGGAGACTGGTTCGATTTCTGGACCGGTCGCCACGCGGCCGGGGGGGCCACGATCAAGATGCCCGTGAGCCTGGGCACGATCCCGATCTTCGTGCGCGGGGGCTCGTTCCTCTTCCGGCAACCCGTCGTCCAGCATACCGGGCAGATGCCGGGCCAGCCCCTCGTGGTGGGGGTCTACCCTGCGGCGCAGTCGGAGGGGTCGCTCTACGAGGACGACGGCCTGAGCCTCCAGTACCGCCAGGGCGCCTTCGTCCGCCGGCGCTTCCTCCAGACCCGCGCCGAGGGACGCGTGGTCCTCGAGGTCGGGGCCCCGGAGGGTGCCTACCGCCCGGCCCCCCGCGACCTCCTGCTCTCCGTCATCTCGGATCAGGAGCCGAAGCGGGTGCTCCTGGGAACCGAGCCCCTCCTCCGGCTGAGCCCGGCCGAGCTGGCGGCGGCACCCCGCGGCTTCGCGGTTGCGGAGGGGGCCGTCACCGTCAAGATGCCCGACCGGTTCGAAGCGACGAGGGTGACCCTCGAGCGCTGAGGACGCGCTAGACTCTGATCATGGGTCGACCGGCGGCTCGCGGACCGCGCGCCCTACCCTCCCGCCCCCTTCCCGCGGCGCCCCGGGTGGGCGGGGCCCTGATCCGCCTGGCCCAAGAGCGGGCCCTCCAGACGCTGGTGCGGGGGGCCCTGCCCAGCCCGCTGCTCCGACGACTCTTCAAGGACGCCATGCCCCGGCGGGTGGCGGCCAACCTGCCGGACGAGGTGTGGGCGGCCCTGGCCGCGGGAAGGGGGGTGGACGACCCCCCCTTCGGGATGGCCCTCGCCCAGGCCCTGCACGATCGCTTGGCCTGGGACCGGGAGCCCGCGGACCCTGAGGAGTGGGAGCGTCTGGGAAAGGAGAAGCCGCTGGAGGCGCTCTGGATGGCCGCGCTCTCCGAGACCCGGACCGTTCGCAAGACGTTCCCCCGCTTCGCCTCCGAGTGTGTGCGTGCCCACCGGGCTTCTCCAGGATGCATCCCCCCCTCCTGGGATTTCGTGGAGGGAATCCTGGAGATTCAGTCCAGCGCCCTGGCCCATCTGCGGGAGGCGGAGCGGAAGCTCGAAGATGCGGAGCGCCGCTTCGAGGCGGAGCGTCAGCGCTCCGACGATGTGCGGGAGGAGCTGAAGCGCCTGCGGCGGGAGACCAGCGACCTCCGAGCGGACAAGGCCCAGGCGGAGCGGAAGGCCGCGGCCCTCGAGGAACAGGCCCAGGCCGAGCCGCCCGCGGACGCCGAGCGACTCGAGGGCCTGGAGCGGCGATTGCGCAAGGCGGAAAAGGAGAACGAACACCTGCGCCGCGAGCTGGAGCGGGCCCAGCCCGCCGCCCCCCCCGTGAGCGTGATGTTCGAAGACGCGCCTCCACCCGCTATCGCGCAGGACCCGGGCGCGCCCCGATCGCCCCTTATCGGGGACCCCAACCCCCACCGCCGCGTCCTCCGGCAGATCTTGAGGAAGCTCTTCAAGAAGGGAAAGATCGGGGCTTCGCATACCCACGAGGACAACGTCTATCGGGGCCTGCCCGACCACGACAAGGGGATTGCCAAGCAGGCCATGGACCTCCTCTACCGGGAGGGCCTGCTCATGCCCAAGCCCACCGCCACCGACCCCCACGTCTCCCTGGCCCCGGATAAGACCACCGAGACCCGCGCCATCATCGCGGGCGAGATCGAGAACGCGCGCCTGCAGCGCTGGATCGAGGAGGCACCCTGAGAATGGTCGACGCACCCCCGGACACGGCGGAGGGGTACCGGGCGGCGAGGGAGGCGGCGGCCTGGGTGGACCTGGCCGAGCGCGGCGTGCTCGAGGTCACGGGTCCCCAGCGCCAGAAGTTCCTGCAGGGGATGCTGAGCAACGACGTGCTGGGCCGCGCTCCCGGAACCGGCTGCCTGGCCGCGCTGCTCACCGTGAAAGGTCACATCCAAGCCCTCATGCGGGTGCTGGTGACCCCGGAGGCCGTCCTCCTGGAGATGCCCCAAGATCGCCTTTCCCTCGTGGAGCGAACCCTTGAGCACTACCGCGTGGCCGCCCCCGTGCGCTTCAGGGCCCGGCCGACGGCGGTGCTGGGTCTCCTGGGCCCGCGGGCCCGGGAAGCCCTGCGGGACGCCGGCATCGAGGTCCCCGACCTCCCCCCCGAATCACACGTGTCCGGGCAACTCGGGGGCCTGGGCGTGCTCGTGGCCCGCGCCAGCGACTTGCCCTCGGGGTTCGTGGTCCACGTGGCCCCCGATGGAGCCGCTCTGGTGCGGGAGGCCCTCGCCCATCGCGCCCACCGCCTGGAGCGCGAGGCCCTGGACGCCTTGAGGGTCGAGGGGGGGTGCGCCTGGTACGGCCCCGACGTGACCGAGGAGAACCTCCTGCACGAGGCCGGGCTCGTGGACAGCCACCATTCGTTCACGAAGGGCTGCTACATCGGACAGGAGGTCATCGCCCGCCTGGATGCCCGCGGCGGGAACGTCAACAAGAAGCTGCGCGGCCTCCGGCTGAGCGCGGCCGTGAGGGCGGGGACCCCGATCCTGGCCGCGGGCAAGGACGTCGGCCGCGTGACCACGGCCGCCGTCTCCCCGCGCTTCGGCCCCATCGCTCTCGCCTACCTCCATCGCGACCAGGCGACACCGGGGACGACCCTGGACGCCGCGGGGGCCACCGCCACCGTGGTCGCGCTCCCCATGGAGTAAGCACTCTGAAGATCTACACCCGAAAGGGTGACGGGGGCGAGACCGGGCTCCTGGGCGGGCCCCGGGTCCCCAAGGACCACCTGCGGGTGGCCTCCTCCGGCGACCTGGACGAGCTGAGCGCCGTCCTCGGCCTGGTCAAAGCCCACGCCCGCGACGCCGACCTCTCCACCGTCTTGCGGGAGGTCCAGCGCGATCTCTTCGCGATGGGGGCCCAGCTCGCCGACCCCTCGGCCCGGGTCGCGCGCCGGAAGGCTAAAGCGGCCGTCCCCGCGGCCCGCATCCGCCGCTTAGAGCGGGCCATCGACGCCCGCGAGCGCCAGATGCCGGAGCTCAAGGCCTTCATCCTTCCCGGCGGCTCGCGGCTGGGCTCGTTCCTGCATCTGGCCCGCACGGTCTGCCGGCGCGCGGAGCGCTCGATCGTGACCCTGGCCCGCGCGGAGACGGTGGACAAGCGGATCCTGGCCTACGTGAACCGCCTCTCCGACCTCCTCTTCGTCCTCGCCCGCTACGAGAACCACCGGAGCGGGGAGTCGGAGGATCGATGGTGAGGGCCCACGGCCGGCGGGCCGGGCGCAGCGCCCCCCGACTTGATCCACAAGATCCGCGGATCTAGCCCCGCCGCCTTTCCGGAGGTTGAAGCCATGGCCACCACCGCCCGCTACGATGCCATCGTGATCGGTGCCGGACAGGCGGGGGTGCCCCTGGCGCGGGCCCTCAGCGGCGCGGGCCGAAGGACCGCCCTCGTGGAGCAGGATCAGGTGGGTGGCACCTGCATCAACGTCGGCTGCACGCCCACCAAGACCATGGTGGCCAGCGCGCGCGTGGCCTACCTGGCCCGCCGGGGCTCCAACTATGGCGTGCGCACGGGAAACGTGGAGGTGGACCTTCTGCGTGTGCGTCAGCGGAAGCGGGACCTCGTGGCCACCTTCCGGAGCGGGACCCGCCACCGCCTGGAGAGCACCTCCGGCCTCGACCTCCTCGAGGGCCGCGCCCGCTTCCTGGATCCCCGCCGGCTGGAGGTCCACCTCGCCGAGGGGTCCGTCCGCACGCTGACTGCGGATCTCATCTTCATCAACAGCGGTGCCCGGCCCGCGGTGCCCGCTTTGCCCGGGCTTCGCGGGCTCCCCTTCTTGGACTCGACCTCCATCATGGAGCTGGAGGCCGTCCCCGATCACCTGCTGGTGCTGGGTGGAGGCTATGTCGGCCTCGAGTTCGGACAGATGTTCCGGCGATTCGGGAGCCGGGTTACGGTGATCCATCGCGGCCCCAGTCTGCTGTGCCGTGAGGACCCCGACGTGGCGGAGGAAGTGGCCCGGATCCTTCGGGAGGACGGCCTCGAGGTGATCCTGGAAGCCGAGGCGCGCGAGGTCCAGGCCGCCCCCGGGGGGTGCCAGCTGCGCCTGGGCACGCCTCAGGGGGAGCGGACGGTCACTGGATCGCACCTGCTGGTGGCCACGGGGCGCGTGCCCAACACGGAGGAACTGAACCTGGCCGCGGCCGGGATCGAGACGGAACCGGGCGGCTTCATCCGGGTCGACGAGCGCCTGGAGACGACAGCTAAGGGCGTCTACGCGCTGGGCGACGTGAAGGGCGGGCCCGCCTTCACCCACATCGCCTACGACGACTTCCGCATTGCGCGCACCAACCTCCTGGAGGAGGGGCATGCGACCACGGCGGGTCGCCTCGTCCCCTACACCGTCTTCCTCGACCCCCAGCTTGGGCGCGTGGGCCTCTCGGAGACCGAGGCGCGCGCTCGAGGTCACCGCGTCCGGGTGGCCCGGCTGCCCATGAGCAAGGTCGCCCGTGCCCTCGAGGTCGACGAGACGCGGGGCTTCATGAAGGCGGTGGTGGAGGCGGACAGCGGACGGATCCTGGGCGCGGCCATCCTGGGCGTGGAAGGGGGCGAGGTGATGTCGGTCGTGCAGATGGCGATGATGGGCGGGCTGCCCTATACCGTCCTGCGGGAGGCGGTCTTCGCCCATCCCACGCTCGCGGAGTCGCTCAACAATCTCTTCATGGCCATGGACGCGGCTTGAGCCGCTCGTTCGAGGACGGCCGGGTTAGCCCGTGAAGAACGGTGGCCGGTGGATCCCCTCGACGCAGGATGCGTCGAGCGATTCTGCCCAGCCCGCCTTCAAGAACGGCTGGACAACTATCGATGCACGTCCCGCCGTCGACGTGGCTTCCGTCGGGCATGACGACGTGCCGCCCTCGGCCAAGACGCCGCGCGACCTCGTCCCCAAGACGGGGGGGCGTCGCGGGGCATAGGGCTCCCGAGATCAACTGGGTCGGAGTCATGGACTGCACGGGGGCCCGGAGACCCTTGGGCAGCCTCTGCTCGGTCGCGACCGGCTGACGGGGGTGGCGTTCAATCAAGCGCTCCAAGGAGCACTCTGCTGTCACGGCGCAGCGCTGCGGATGGCGGCAAAGGCGCGCCCCGCGATCTCGCGGCTCACCCCCTCGCGGAGCGTGCCGCAGGCGATGCGGGCCCTCCCCCCGGAGCGGCGGTAGACCACCACCTCCCAGAGCTCCCCGCCTTCGAACTCCCGAGGGGGGTCGAGGGGGGGCAGGCGCGCCGGCCCGCTCTCGAACTCCTGAAGGACGCCCCCGTTCAGGAGCAGACGCGCCCCCGCGATGTCCGCCTTGTCCAGCGTCTCCGAACCCCAGCAAAAGCGGGGGCCGTCCTCCAGCAGGAACAGCGTCTCCGAACCGCTGGGCGGGAGCTCCGCCACCACCTGCCGGCCCCGGGCCTCCTCCGCGACCCGCGCCCCCTCCCGGTCCAGCTTGGCTTGGCGCAGGCCCAGGGCCAGGCGGAGGAGCCACCAGAGCAGCACCAGGAAGAGCAGGGAGGCGAGAACGCGAACCAGCATGGCCCGGAGACCTTAGCACAGGCCTCGGAGTGGCCCGCGAGGCCGCCTGCTACAATCTACGCCTGTCCGGGCGCTCCGTCCCGGGAGGAGAGCACATGAGGGTGGGACGCGCTTCCGTGCTGCTGCCTTTGGGCGCCACCGTCCTGCTCGCCGCGCCCCTGACCGCCTCCCCCAGAATAGGCACCGCCTCCGGGATCCGCTGGACCATCCCCTCGCGCTGGGCCGATCAGCCCCCCCGCTCGATGCGCGTGGCCACCTACACCGTGCCCGCCCCCCCGGGGAGCGAAGCCGGCGAGTGCGCGGTCTTCGCCTTCGGGCCCGGCCAAGGGGGGACCGTCGACGCCAACGTCCAGCGTTGGTCGGCTCAGTTCGAGGGCGGCCCTGCCCCCCAGCGCTCCACCAGGCAGGTCGGAGGGCTCACCGTCCACTTCGCGCAAGTCTCCGGGACCTACCTGGCCCCGGGAGGCCCCGAGATGCAGTCCCAGGGGAAGAAAACCGGCTACAAGCTCCTAGGCGCCATTGTGGAGGGGCCCGGAGGCCTCATCTTCTTTAAGCTCACCGGCCCCGCCCCGACCCTGGCCGCGGCCCAAGCCGAGTTTGACGCCCTCCTGGCCTCGATCGCCCGGGGCTAAGCGACCCACGCGGGCATGGCCATGCGGGCGGCGATCTTCGACTTCGACGGCGTGATCGTGGACAGCGAACCCCTCCATTTCCAGGCCCTGCGCTCGAGCCTCCTTCCGGAGGGGATCCAGATCGACGAGAAGGAGTACTACTCCGGCTACCTGGCCTATAACGATCGGACCGCGATCCGCCTCGCCCTGGAGGCACACGGCGTCTCCCCGCCTCTCGCCCGCCTCGACGCGATCGCCCGCCGCAAGGCGGACCTCTTCTCGGAGCTGGCCTCCAAGATCCCCCTCTTCCCGGGGGCCGCGGAGCTGGTGCGGTCGCTGGCCGCGCGGTTTCCCCTCGCCATCGCCTCCGGGGCCCTGCACGGCGAAATCGACGCCATCCTGAGAGGGGCGGGGCTGCGCGATGCTTTCGCCGCCATCGTGGGGGCGGACGACGTCTCGCGGGGCAAGCCGGACCCCGAGCCCTACGTGAGCGCCATGGGCCTCCTGGCCGAGCGCACGCCCGGGCTCGCACCCGCGGAGTGCCTGGTCTTCGAGGACTCGATGGCGGGGATCGCCTCCGCCCGGGCCGCGGGCATGACGGTCGTAGCGGTGGCCCACTCCTACCCACCGGAGAAGTTGGGAGCCGCGCACCACGTCGTGGACTCGCTCGTCGGCCTCGACAACGACGGCCTGCGCGCGCTCTTCGGTCCCTGAGCCGTGCGCTCCCGCTATCTGGATCCTGAGCAGGCCCGGCGCCACGCCGAGCACCGCTACGAGTTCAACCGCCGGGGCCTGGCCGGCCGCGTCGTGCTCGTGGCGGGGGGGACGGGCGGCCTGGGTAGCGCCGTGACCGCCCTGCTCCTGCAGGAGGGGGCGTTGCCCGTGGTCGGCTACCGTGCGAACCGCGGGCACGCGCTGGCTCTGCAGCAGAAGCTCCAGGACCTCTACGGCGGCCCCGTGCAGCTGGTAGAGGGGGACGTGGCGGATCCCGCGGTGCGGCGGCGCTACCTGGAGGCGGCGCTGAACGTGAAGGGAGAGCTCTACGGCCTGGTGGCCTTGACGGGGGACCCCGCTCGCGTCAAACCGGAGGACCTGGACGGAGCCGCCCTCCACGCCTCCTTCGCCGCCAACTTCGAGGCCCCCATCCTCCTCGCCCGGGCCGGCGCGGCGGAGATGATGCGCCACGGGACGCACGGGGCGATCGTCCTCTTCTCCAGCATGCAGGGCGTGCATCCCTTCGAGGGGAGCCTGGCCTACGCCGCCCCCAAGGCCGCCCTGATCCACGCCGCCAAGATCCTGGCCAAGGAGTTCGGCGGCCCCGCCGACATCCGCGTGAACGTGGTCGCCCCGGGGGCCACCGCCGCGGGCATGGCTCGGGTCTCCATCGATGCCGGCAAGTACGACCCCTACGTGGAGCGGGGAGCCATCCCCCGCTTTGGACGGCCGGAGGACGTGGCCCGGGTGGTCCGTTTCCTGCTCGAGCCCGACTCCTACGTGACCGGCCAGGTCCTGACCGTGGACGGTGGGCTGATACTGAGGCGCGACCGACTCGCGTGAGGTATGCCATGAAGACAGGCACGATTCTGATCCTCTGCTCCCTAGGGGCCGCCCCCCTCCACGCCCAGAGCGAGGAGAGCCTGCGGCAGTTCTTCGAGGGCCGGTCGGTGGTGGTGCGGATCGACATGCCGGCCAGCTCCAGCGGAGTGGACGTGTACCCGGAACGGGAGCGGCCGCTGGACATGGGCAAGCACGCGTCCCGGATCCGGGAGAGCGGGGTTGCCGTGCGGGAGGGAGAGCGCATCACCGTGACCAAGGTCAAGGTGAAGGACGACCTCATCGAGTTCCAGCTCGGGGAGGGCGGCTTCAACACGTTCCGCAACGGGTCGGGGAGCGTCTCCGTCCCCTCCGTCGCGAAGTCCAACCGCGAGAAGGACTTGGAGCGCGAGATCAAGAGGGAGGACGACCCCGACCGAAAGCGGCGGATGCAGCGTGAGTTGGACGACCTGCGCGAGGACCGCGAGCGCGAGGAGGCGCGCAACCGCGCGGTGGCGGAAGCCGCCAACGAGGTCCGGCGGGAAAAGGACCGCGAGCGCGCGCTGGCCATGGGCTCGCGCTTCAACGTCCGCTTCGAGAAGCGCGTGCCTCCACAGGCGCTCACCCCCGACGGCCTCATGCGCGCCCTCGCCAACTATGTTGATTTCCCCGGGGGCCCCCGGCCCCCGGAACGGGCGGAGGACCTGCGCTACGAGCGGACCGACCGCCCGGCTGACCTGCCCGAGCTGCGCAAGGGCATGAGCCGGGAGGAGGTAGAGAGCCTGCTCGGAAATCCCGAACGGGAGGATGTCCACCGGGAGGCCGGCCTGCGGTCAGTGGTAGCGGTCTATCGGCGTGGCCCCGACGTCATCGACGTCACGTTCGTCGAGGACGTTTTGGTGAGGTCCGAGGTGCGGCCCCGCTGACCCTTCAGCGGGGCAGGACGAGCTCGGGACCGCCGTCGTCGAGGCCCTCCACGTCCAGCCAGCGGCGGCGGGGGGCGCGCCAGCGGGCCCGGGCCAGGCCGGCGTGGAAGGCGGCCCGGTCGGGCTCGAGGCGAACCGCGTCCGCATAGAGGCGTACGGCCGCGTCCCAGTCCCCGGCCCGGGCCGCGGCGAGAGCCGCGGCCGCCGACGGCCTCCCCGCGGCCGGACGCTCCGCTTCGTCCGGTCCGTACAGGAACAGTTCGAGAACGGCGAGCGGGGGCCCCGCGCCCTGGAAGATCAGCCGGACCTCGCCCGCTTTCCGGTCTCCCAGCGGCACCACCATGAGCGCCTGCTTGCCCGCGCGCGGGGCACCGTTGACCCATTGCAGGCCGTGGCGGGCGGGGCCCTCCGCCACCATCACCCCGTCCGCCTCCGCGATCCAGGGGACGGAGAGCGGCGAGTGGTCGAGGTCCACGGCCAGCACGAGGGCGGACACCCGACGCGGCGGCTCCAGGCGCACCCGGAGCCCGCTGCCGCGCGTGATGCCGACCGGGGACCTCCAGGCGGTCGTCACGTCCCGGTCCCGGACCGCGGCGGGTAGGGCCGCGCCGTCGAGCGTCGAGACCGAGATCGCGTCGCTCGTCACCGGCCGGGACTCGTCGTAGGGGGGAGAGAACCCTCGGAAGACCATCAGGTCTCCTGCCAGCTCCTCCTGCCACGAGCCACCGAGGGTTCTCAGGAGTTCGCGGAACCGCCCCGCCCGCGGCATCCCCCTCGAGAGGGACGGAGACAGCACCCAGGCGGGGGCGGGGTCCAGGTCCACCTCGTCGCGGAACCGGAGGGGATCGCCCGGGATGCGCTCGTTCCAGGCCTGGCTCGCGATGACCCTCTCCCCGGACTCGAGGGTGAGGCGGCCGGCAAACTGCAGGCTCGCGTAGGCGCTAGTGACGCCGGCACCGGCGAGAGCGTCGAGGGCGGGCCCGATCTCGGGGACCTGCCAGACACGGACGGCCTGGGCGGGATCGCGCCAGCGCTCGACGAGCAGGCGGTGACCCGCTCCCCAGGGTCCGATCAGCATGAGCCCGAGGGCCAGCCCCGCCGCCGGCCGCCAGGCCCAGGCCCGCGCCAAGCCCACGCCGGCCAAGACCAGGACGGGCAAGGTCAGGCCGTAGAGATAGCGGATCTCGTCCGGACCCGTTCGGCGGCTGAGGACGAACGCGGAGGCCAGCGCCCCCGCCCAAGCCAAGAAGGGCAGGGCCTTCCGCGACCAAGCTCCGGCCAGGACCACCGTGGCCAAGCCCAGGACGAGGGCCACGGGGAGGGCGGCGGGGAGGGCGGCCCGCTCGGGGCCGTCGACCACAAGGGGGACGTTCACGCCGAGGAGCCCGGCCGCCGCGCGGCCCAGGTCGGCGACGCCGCTACCCCAGAGCCACCGCGGGCGCACGGCGGTGACCGCGCTCGCGGCCGTGACCACGGTCGAGCCGGCGGCTCCGATGAGGTGGGCCAAGGCAAGGGGGCTCGCGCCCAGGGCGAATCCGGCGAGGCCGGGGAGGGCCGAACGCCCCGGCCGCAGCCCGGCCAGGACGAGCCCGGCGACCATTCCGGTTAAGGCGGGGATGGCGAGAGACGAGTTCCAGACCGCGAGCCCCGCGACCAGGCCGATCAGGAGGGCCGCCCGCTGCCCGAGGGGCGGGGCCTCGGGATCGAGGCCGCGGAGTGCGAGGAGGAGGGGCAGGCCGGTCACGAGGGGCATCAGGAAGTTGGGAGGAGGGCCGGTAGCGGTCATGAGGGCCATGTACGGCGTCCCCCAGGCGGCCAGGAGGGCGGCGGCAACGCCCGCACGCTCCCCCCCCACCCGTCGGGCCAGGAGTCCCGCCAGGGCCACGAGCAGGATCGCGCCGAGGAGCTCGTAGAGGCGGAAGACCAGGTGGTGGGGGAGAAGGGACAGGCCGGGAGCCAGCAGGTACGCATCCAAGGCTCCGTTGTAGGGCTGGTTCCAAAGGGTGGTGGCGAGCTCCCCCTTCAGGACGTGGCGGCCCATCAGGAGCAGGATCGCGTCGTCGTTGGAGACGGGCAGATCGAAGGTGGTGCAGTGGAGAGGCCCCCGGGCGACCGCGTAGACGAGGACGAGGCCGACGAGCGCGGGCAGCCACCCGCGGAGCGCGGTCATGGGCGCAGTCTGCCCGAAGCAGGGCCGCCTGTACACCTCGGAGGGCGGCCGTTTGACCCGCAGGCACCCGACCCGTTAGCCTGTGAGGATGCGACGGATACCGCAGCGATGGTGGGCACCGGCTCTCGCCCTTCCTCTACTCACGCTTGGGGCTTGCCGGGGGCCGGGAGCCCGGGCCGCCGCCCCCGCCCCCCCCGAGGCCTCCCCCTCTCCCGTCTTGGCCGCAGATCCGGTGGCGGAGGTTGACGGCACGCCCATCACCCGCGCAGAGCTCGATAAGCGGGTGAAGAACCGGCTGACGCGGCTCCGCCAGGAGGAGTACGAGATCCGATATCAGGCCCTAGAGGAGCTGATCGGGGACCAGCTGCTCGAGAAGGAGGCCAAGTCCCGGGGGATCTCCAGCGCGGAGCTGCTCAAGGACGAGGTGGAGAGGCAGCTGAAGGGGCTCTCCCCCACCGAGGTCGAGGCCATCTACAACCAGAACCGGGCTCGCTTCTCCGGCCGCACCAAGGAGCAGGCGGTGGCGGAGATCGAGCAGGCGCTCCGGGAACGGGAGCTGAGCCAGCGCCGGGACGCCTTCCAGGCCCTGCTGCGGGCGAAGGCGAAGATCCGCGTCCACCTCGAGGCCCCCCGGCAGGTGATGCCCGTCTCCGCGAGCGCGCCCACCCTCGGGCCCCCGGAGGCCCCCGTCACCATCGTGGAGTTCACGGACTACCAGTGCCCCTACTGCCACCGAGCCCAGTCCACCATCGAGAAGGTCCTGAGCCGCTATGCGGGCAAGGTGCAATTTGTGCATCGTGACTTCCCTCTGGACGGCCATTCCCAGGCCTTCCCCGCCGCGCGGGCGGCCCGCTGCGCGGGCGAGCAGGGCCGGTTCTGGGAGTACCACCGCAACCTGATGACCCTTCCCGGCGACATGAGCGAGACCGATCTGGCCGCCCGGGCGGCCTCCCTCAAGCTCAACCCCGGGGCCTTCTCCACCTGTCTCGCCTCCGACCGCTACGACGCCTCCATCCGGGAGGCGGTGGAGGCGGGGGTCAAGGCCGGCGTCACCGGGACCCCCGCGTACTTCATCAACGGCCGGATGCTCACCGGCACCCGCCCCTTCGAGCAGTTCCGGGAGGTCATCGACGCCGAGCTGGCGCAGGGGGGTTAGGGCCTTTTTTCGTTGGACTTCCGCTCCTTCAGCGCTACACTCAAGACTCGCGCGAGGCGCGAAGGAGGTGGTGGGGTAAGTTGCTAACTGAGCTACGGGCCTGGACGGTCAAGGACTCCCTCGAGCTGTACAACGTCAACGGATGGGGCCGGGGCTTCTTCTCGATCAACGAGGCCGGCCACGTCGAAGTGACCCCCGCCGGAGCCAACTCCGCCAAGATCGACCTCAAGGAACTGGTGGACGACCTTCGCAGCCGCGGCCTCAACCTTCCCCTCCTCATCCGCTTCTCCGACATCCTCCGCACGCGCGTCCAGCAGCTCTGCGGGGCGTTCCAGCAGGCCATCGCCGAGAACGACTACCGGGGGTGCTACCGGGGCGTCTATCCCATCAAGGTGAACCAGCAGCGGCACGTGGTGGAGGAATTGGTGGAGTACGGGCGCCCCTACAACCTGGGGATCGAGGCGGGCTCCAAGCCCGAGCTCCTGGTGGCGCTCGCCCTCCACGACAATCCCGAGGCCTTGATCCTCTGCAACGGTTACAAAGACCGGGCCTTCATCGAGACCGCGCTCCTAGCCCAGAAGCTGGGGCGGAAGGTCATCATCACCGCGGACCGGGTGGGAGAGCTGCCCACCATCTTGACCGCCGCCCGCGAGCTGGACATCCGTCCCACCATCGGCGTGCGCGCCCGCCTCGTCACCCGCGGCGCGGGCAAGTGGGTGGAGTCGACGGGAGACCGCTCCAAGTTCGGGCTTACGACCGCGGAGATGGTGTCCGCAGTGGAGCTCCTGCGGACGGAGGGAATGCTGGACTGCCTTCAGCTTTTACACTTCCACATCGGGTCCCAGATCACCAACATCCGGGCCGTCAAGGACGCGCTGCGGGAAGCCAGCCGGATCTTCGTGGAGCTGCATGGCCTGGGCGCCAACATGCGCTACCTCGACTGCGGGGGGGGCCTCGGTGTCGACTACGACGGCAGCCAGACCAACTTCCACTCCTCGGTAAACTACACGCTCGAGGAGTACGCAGCCGACATCGTGAGCCAGATCGCGGAGGCCTGCAACGCTCGCGGCGTTCCCCACCCCGACATCGTGACCGAATCGGGGCGCGCGCTCGTGGCCCACCACTCGGTCCTGATCTTCAACGTGCTGGGGACGAACGAGATCCTGGCCGGCCAGGTCCCGGAATCCCTGGCCAAGGACGAGCACCCCGTGATCCACCAGCTCTACGAGACCTATGCCGGGGTCTCCCGCAAGAACTTCCAGGAGGCCTACCACGACGCGCTGCAGGTGAAGGAGGAGGCGATCACCGCCTTCAACCTCGGCTATTTGGACCTCAAGGCGCGGGCCCGGGTGGAGGAGCTCTTCTGGGCCACTTGCGAGAAAATCCTGAAGATCGTCCGCGACCTGGCCTACGTCCCGGACGAACTGGAAGGGCTCGAACGGCAGCTCACCGACACGTACTACTGCAACTTTTCGCTCTTCCAGTCCCTGCCCGACCACTGGGCGGTGCGCCAGCTCTTCCCCACCTTGCCCATCGACCGCTTGAACCGGGCCCCCTCCCGGCGCGCGGTGTTGGCCGATCTCACCTGCGACAGCGACGGGAAGATGGACCAGTTCATCGACCTCAGGGACGTGAAGCACTTCCTGGAGCTGCACCCCCCCAACGGCGAGCCCTACCTCATCGGTACCTTCCTGGTCGGGGCCTACCAGGAGATCCTGGGCGACCTCCACAACCTCTTCGGCGACACCGACGCCGTGCACGTCAAGCTGGACGGTGACGACTACACGGTCGAGCACGTGGTGGAGGGGGATTCGGTGGCAGAGGTGCTCTCCTACGTGCAGTACACCAAGGAGGACTTGATCTCGCGGGTGCGGCGGGCGGTGGAGGCGGCCCTGCGCGAGAAGCGGCTGACCATGGCCGAGTCCGGCCGGTTCATGCGCCGCTACGAAGAGTCGCTGGAGGGATATACCTACCTGACCGTTAACGACTGACGGCCCCCGTCGGGCAGGTGGATCCCCTTCGATCCTCTCCTCCTCCTCGGCCCTGGGGCCGGCCGCGGGCGTTCCCGGCCCCCATCCGCCTCAATCTTCGCGCACCCCGGGGTCCCGGGCCCGGATCTTGGCCCTGAGCTCGGGCGGGATCGGGATTGAGCGACGGGCGATGTAGTCGTAGTGAACGAGGACCTTGCGCGCCTCCGCCACCAGGCGACCGCTCCCGCGCTCCTCCACCCGGAACTCCAGGACGAACGAGGAACGGCCCATGGAAACACAGCGCAACCCCACCTCGAGGCGGTCTCCGTAGGCGGCAGGGGAGCGATAGTCGATCTCGGTGCGGGCTAGGATCATCCCCATCTCGGCCAGCGTGCGGCCGGTGACTTCCTGCCACCAGACGATGCGCGCCGACTCCAGGTAGGTCAGGTACACCGCGTTGTTCACGTGGCCCTGGGTGTCCAGGTCGCGAAAGCGGACGTCGACGGGAAAGACGAAGGAGAAGTTTGTCAGCACCGCTCTTTCTCGGCTTCGGCCAGCTCTTGCTCCACCACCGCCGCCCACTCCGCGAGAACGGCGTCGGGCACGCGGGCCAGGCCCTCCTCCGCCATGGCCAGGGCTTCCTTGAACCGTCGCCCCTCGCGCAGACACCAGACGAGCGTCAGGTAGACGGGGGCGGCGTGCCGGAAGTTGTCCCCCTCCCCGAGCAGACGACGCGCCTCCTCCGCCGACTCCAGGGCGCCCGCATCGTCGCCCAGCGCATGCAGGCAGCGGGCCAGGGAGTTGCGGGCCTGCGCGGAGCGCGGCCACGCGCCCACCGCCTGCCGGCACAGGGCGGTGGCCTCCTCGCCCTCCCTCGCATCCAGAAGAACCTCCGCCTTCAAGAGCAGCGCCCCCAGGTGGCGGGGCTCGTCGGCCAGCACCTCGTCCAGGGCGGAGAGGGCCTCTCCCCCCTGCCCGCGGACGGCCAGGAGCTGGGCCCGCGCGAAGGAGGCCTCGCTCATGGTTGCCGGGGGGCGCGTACCCGAGGGTAGAAGCGCCGAAGGTAGTCGCGAAGGGCGGCGCGCGTGGTGTCGAAGCCCAGATCGTCCCAGGGGAGCTCCTCCGGGGGGAAGGCCTTCACCGCCTCCGTCTCGTCGCCCGCCTGCAGCCGGCCGGAGAGCACGTGGGCGGCGTAAACGACCACCGCCACCTCCTGACCCGGGAAGGAGTAGACATCGAGGATTCCCGTGAGGCCCACCCGTAGGTTCACCTCTTCCCGCGTCTCGCGGATGGCGGCCGCAGCCACGGGCTCGCCTCGGTCCACGAAGCCTCCGGGGAAGACCCACTTGCCTTTCTCCGGGGCGATGGCCCGCTTCAGGAGCACGATCCCGCCCTCTACCGTGCAGATGGTGCAGGCCGCCACCTTGGGATTGAGGTAGAGCACGAAGCCGCAGGCCGCGCAGACGGGCCGCGGCGGCTCCCCCGCCTTCACCTCCCGCGGCTGGAGCGCGTTCGCGCAGCGCGGACAGAAGCGATACTCGGTGTCCACCGCGGTCATACGCGACGGATTATAGGCCGGCGGCACCCTCCGGAGCCCGCCCGCCCGGGTGGTATACTTCAGGCCGCAGAGGGCTTTTGGTTGACGGATTCCAGCTCGCGCCGCCAGTTCCGCGACATCCTCGCCCGGCCTGACGCGGCCGTGGACCTTGCGGAAGCCTCCCTGCTCATAGCCTGCGAGGAATATCCCGGACTGGACGTGCCCGCTTACCTGGCCCGACTGGACAGCATGGGCTCCGCGCTTCGCGAGCGGCTGGCCGACGAGCCGCGGCCGGAACGGGCGGTGATGGCCCTCAACCGCTATCTTTTCCAGGAAGAAGGCTTCCACGGCAACGCCGAGGAGTACTACGACCCTCGCAACAGCTACCTCAACGAGGTTTTGGACCGGCGGACCGGGATTCCGATCTCGCTCTCCACGGTCTACATGGAGGTGGCACGGCGGGCCGGGCTCCGGGTCGAGGGGGTGGGCCTGCCGGGCCACTTCATCGTCCGCGTACGGGCGGGGCCACATGCGATCCTCATCGACCCCTTCTACGCAGGGGCCCTGCTCTCCGAAGGCGATTGCCAGCAGCGCCTGGACCGCATCTTCGGGGGTCGACTGAAGATGGAGGACGGCATGCTTGCCCCCTGCGGCCGGAAGGACATCCTGGAGCGGACGCTCCGGAACCTCAAGACCATCTATTTCAAACAAGGGGACCACCCCCGCGCTCTGGGCGCGGTGGAGCTCCTTCTGACGGTCAACCCCGGCAGCGCAGAGGACGTGCGGGACCGCGGCGTGCTTTACGCGGCCCTCGATTGTTACGGCCTAGCCGTGCGGGACTTCGAGGCCTTCCTGACCCTCGTCCCCCGGGCGCCCGAGGCATCGGAGGTCCGGGACCAGCTCGTCGACCTGAGGCGGAGAGCGGCGCGGCTGAACTGACCATGGAGGCGGACATGAGCACGATCAAGGCCATCGAAGACCTGCTGGGTGCAGACGCGCGCTCCCTGCTCGAGCACCGGTGCCAGGGCGTCTCCCGGGATGCCCTCCACCTCCCCGGCCCGGACTTCGTGAGCCGGGTTCACGGGATTTCCGACCGCCCTACCCCCGTCCTACGCAGCCTCCAGCAGCTCCTCACCCACGGCCGCCTGGCGGGGACGGGGTATTTGTCCATCCTGCCCGTGGATCAGGGCATCGAGCACTCCGCGGGGGCGTCCTTCGCCAAGAACCCCGCCTACTTCGATCCCGAGAACATCGTGAAGCTAGCCCTGGAGGGGAGCTGCAACGCGGTGGCCTCCACCCTCGGAGTGCTGGGGGCGGTGGCCCGGAAGTACGCCCACCGGATCCCCTTCATCGTGAAGCTCAACCACAACGAGTTTCTCACCTACCCCAACAAGTTCGACCAGATCTTCTTCGCGAACGTGGAGCAGGCCCGGGACATGGGAGCGGTGGCGGTGGGGGCCACCATCTACTTCGGTTCCCCGGAGTCCTCGCGGCAGATCACGGAGGTGAGCCGGGCTTTCGAGATCGCGCACGGGATGGGCCTGGCGACGGTCCTCTGGTGCTACCTGCGCAACCCCGCCTTCAAGAAGGACAAGGACTACCACCTATCCGCGGACCTCACCGGGCAGGCCAACCACCTCGGGGTCACCATCGAGGCCGACGTCATCAAGCAGAAGCTTCCCGAAAACAACGGCGGCTACAACGCGCTCAACACCAAAGAGAACCCCTACGGCAAGATCGACAAGCGGGTCTACACCGAGCTGACCACCGACCACCCCATCGACCTCACCCGTTACCAAGTCGTGAACTGCTACATGGGACGCGCCGGGCTCATCAACTCGGGCGGCGCCTCCGGCGAGAATGATTTCGCGGAGGCGGTCAAGACGGCGGTCATCAACAAGCGGGCGGGGGGAATGGGCCTCATCTCCGGCCGCAAGGCCTTCCAGCGCCCCATGGCCGAGGGCGTCAAGCTCCTGAACGCGATCCAAGACGTCTACCTCTGCAAGGAGATCACGATCGCGTAAGCGAGGAGAGTATTACCGCCCGCGGTCAGCGGGGTCGCAGCTGGAAGGTTCCCACCGCTTCGGCCCCCTCCGCGTCCGTGGTGATCTTGCCGCTGAGCGCCTGACCGTCCCACTTGCCGACGTAATAACGCATGCCCCCGCGGACCATCAGGCTGTAGCGCACGCTGTCCTTCTGCGGCTTTTCCAGGGTGATCAGGGGCACGGTCAGGGTCACCGATCCCTCGTATGAGATGCCTCCGCTGTTCTTTCGGAAGACCGCGGTCACGTAGCGCTGGGTCCCACCCTCCGTCTCGGTCCCGACCCACGACCCCTCGAGCTGCAGAGGGGGAGGCCCGGCCGCGGAGGGGACGGCGCTGGGGGCGACCGCTCCCGCGGGGCCCACGACCGAGGGGGGCACCCGGTAGGCCAGGAGTCGAAGGCCGTCGCGGAGGGCGGGCCTGGTCAAGACCTGCGCCGAGATGCCGGCCCGACCCGTCTTCTGGGCGCCTTGGAAGATGTCCTGGAGCACGCGCCCCTCCGGGGCGAGGGTGGCCGCGTGCTGGGGCTTCTCGCCCCGGACCAGCATGAGGACGAGGTCTCGGGCCACCGCCTCCCACCACCGGGCCAGGCGGGCGGGAGAAACCGGCCCCCCCCGGCCCCGCAGGCCGGTCCAGTCCTCGTTGTAGGCCGCCGCGTCCTCTTCCGTCACCTCGAGCAGGAGCTCGGGCCGACCGGCCAGGGCCAGGGCCGGCCCTGCATCCTGCTGGCGCACCTCGAAGGTCACGTCGCGGGAGGCCTTGATGGCAGAGGCCGCGTCGTTCAAGCGCCGCTCCGCCTCCACCGCGCGCTCGGCCGCGGAGCGGCCCCCAGAGGCGGCCAGCACGAAGGCGGGCCCCAGGCCGGTCGCGAGAACCGCGTGGTCTCGGCCGGGGGCGCCATCGAAGGGCTCGGCCACGAAATGGAGGTCCACCTCTTCCGGAACGGGGGCGGCGGTCAGGGTGATCCGGCCTACGTACTCCGAGCCCGGCACCCGGACCTCCAGCACCCGCTCCCCCCCGCCGCCGGCGAGGCGAGGCACCACCACCTTGAGCTCGGAGTCGGAGGCGGAGAGCACGAGCGCGCGGGCCCCCCCGACCTGGACGTTGTTGCGGGCGCGGTCGCGCTGGAAGCTGCGACCGCTAAGGACCACTAGGTCGCCCGGGGCGACCGTCCGCGGCTCGGCCTGGATGACGAGGGGCACGTGCCCGACGAAGAAGGGGGCGGGGTTGGACTCGGCCACCCCCATGACCACGACCACGGGGGCCGAGGTTCCGGGGCCCCCCGCCACGGGGGGCACGCGCACGCGGATCGCGTTCTCCTTGGTGTCCAGGACCTCCGCCGGCAGCGCGCCGAAGCGCACGGTCGCCCCCGCCCCCCAGCCCACGCCCGCGACGACCACCTCCTCGCCGGGCATGGCCACGTCGGGCGAGATCCCGTGGAGCGTGGGTCCCTGGTAGATGCTGATCTCGATCGCCCGGGACTCCCCGCTCCCGGAGCGAACCCGCACGGGCAGCCGCACATCTTGGCCGGCCGCGGCCGTCACGTCCGGCACCTCCACCTCCAGGCGACTCTCGGTGGCTTTCACCACAGTTCCCGCCCGGTCTCCGAAGAGGACCTCGTTCCCCCGCAGCTCGGCGGAGAAATGCTTGCCCCGGAGGACCACGGCCTGCCCGACGCGGACGCGCGTGGGCTCGACGGCGTCCAGCCGGGCGGCGCCGAATTGACGCCAGGCCAGGAACCCCCCTCCCGCCACAACCACGAGGGCGAGGGCGGCCAGGCCCGCGTACTTGCTGCCTCCGCCGGCCGGTTTCGCCCGCGCCCGAGGGGGCAAGGGTCGCTCCGCGCGCCCCGCCGGGGGCGGCGCCTCGCGGCGGGGGGCCGGGCGGGCGGAGGGAGCGACGGGCGGGGCCGGACGGGGGGGAGGGGTCGAGCGGGCCGGAGGGGCGTGCGCCGCCTCCGGTCTGGGCTCGGGAGCGCTCTTGGGCGGAGCGACGGGCTTGTTGAGGACGGGGGGAGGGGATAGGGAAGCGGCGGGCGGAGCGGGCGCCGGCGGCGTGGGGGTGGGCGGGGCGGGCGTCGGGGGTGGAGCCGCCGCGGCGGGGCCCTGATCCTGATCCGGAGAGAGAGGAGCAGGCTCCGCGAGCTCACCGAAGAAGACCTCCTCGGAGTCGAACGACAGGCTCTCCCCCGCGACCGGCTCGGGCTTGGCCTGCGCCGGCTCGACCGGAGCCGCGGGCTCCTTTTCCCCTGCGGGCGGCGAGGGGAAGGAGTCGTCAAAGAAGAAGCCCACGTCCACGGGGGGTGCGGGTGCCGCCTCGGGTGGAGGCGGGGAGTCCTCCACGAAGAAGGGATCCTCGCCCCCACCGCCCACGAATGCGGTGGCCGCCAACTGCGCTGCCGGTTCGTGGGGGGCGGCGGCGGGGCCCGTCCGGACCTCCGGCCATTCAGCCTCGAAGCCCGACACCACGAACTCGGTCTCGGGGGCAGGCGGCACCGCCGCGGGCGGTGCGGCGCGCGGTGCGGGGGGTGCGGGGGGCGCCTCCATGATCAAGAACTCGTCGAGTCCCGGCGCGGGGGACGAGGAGCGGGCGCTCTCCACCTCCGGTTCGGGGAGGATGCCCAGCGGCTCGTCGACGGTGGTCACGGGCTCCTCGAGGGTGGTCACAGGCTCGTCGGCGGGCACGGGTTCCTCGACCTCGGGGAGGGCGCCCACCCCATCGACGCTCCGCTCCTCGAAGTGGCACTGAATCATGATGCTGCCCGGCTCCTGGGGCGGCCCCAGCCAGATCATGTCGCCGTCCTGGAGGTTTGCCTTGCCTTCCACGCGTTCGAAGTTCACGTAGAGCCCTCGCGGGCTGTGCGTGTCATGGAGGACGGCGCCCTCGAGGTCCACCCAGACCCGGGCGTGGATGGGGCTCACGCCCGGCATGTCCACCTGAAGACGACAGTCGGGGTCGGAGCCGATCAGGATCTCGTCGACGAGGTCCTCAAGGTCGAAGTGCTTCCCGTGGAGGGCGCCCCCCAGGACCATGAGCGAAGCGAGGCGCAAGGGAACGTCGGACATCATTCACTCCGGGCTCGTGAGCTGCAGTCATCCTACCACCGGGGCGGACGGTCGTGATGACCAGTCAGGACCGCCGCGCCCCCGGCTCCCCTGGCGCTCTGGTATAATCACGCGGCGGCGGGCAGGGCAAGGCGGCAGGCTCCCGCTCCAAAGCATGACCAACGGACACCTGGCGGAAAAGAAGATCTTCTCGTACGAACAGGCGGTGGCGCTCTTGCCAGAGGTGCGACGCCTGACCGAGGAGGCCCACAACCAGGTCGAGGCCCTGGCCAGCGAGAGGTCCGCACCCGAGGTCCGGACCCGGATCGAGGAGATCGTCCTCTCCTGGGCGCGCAGGCTGGGCAAAGAGGGTCTGGAAGCCAAGGGCATCTGGCTCGTGGACTTCGACAACGGATCCGGATATTACTGCTGGCGCTACCCGGAGGACGGCCTGCAGTTCTACCACTCCTACGAGGACGGCTTTCAAGGCCGTATGCGCATCCAGTGAGCGAAAGAATCTTGCCCGTGCTCCAGTTCCTGTTCATCGTTGCCGTGCCCTTCGTGGTGGTGGGGGGAGCCCTTGTCACTCTCTTCGCCGTGGGTGCGCTCTTCGACGTCCTCGAGCACCTGGACGACCTGGGCCAGCGTATCGAAGCCGCCTTCCGAAGGGCCCCCAAGCCTTCGCAGATCGCGGGGCCCGACCACTACTACCGCCGCTACTGGTTGCGCTGAGCGGGGCCTCCCCTGCCGGGGGCCTCTTGGCTCCCAGGAAGCGGCGTCTGCGCTCGGAGGAGCGACGCCGAATGTCTCCTCGCCGGCGCTCGGGCGATGGTTGGGAGGCGGAGAGGGGCGGTCGTCATCCTCAGGACCTCGGCCCTCGATCGGCCGTAGAATTCGGGACCGACCCCGGGAGGAGCACGATCATCCCCGGGGCCAACCGCGCGCGAGAAAACGCCCGCGAACTCGGGCGGGAGGTGTCCGATGAGGCTCAAGGACGGCGGGGCGGGTCTGGTCGTGATCTTCGTGGCCGCCCTGGTAGCGGCAAGCCAGGAGGGCACCGGGCGCGCGGAGCTCGACCTCGCCCGCGCCCGGGTCTTGGATTTGACCCACCCCTACGACACGACGACCCTCTACTGGCCCACGGCCCCTTCCGGATTCAAGCTCACCGAGCTCCACCGCGGCAAGACCCCAGCCGGCTTCTTTTACGCCGCGAACTCCTTCTGCGCCCCCGAGCACGGCGGCACCCACATGGACGCGCCCATACATTTCGCGGAGGGGGGACGGGGCCTGGACCAGGTACCCCTGCGCCAGCTGATCGCCCCCGGCCTGGTCGTGGACGTGAGCCGGCAGGCGGCCGCGGATCCGGACCACCGGCTCACCGTGGCGGAGGTTGAGGCGTGGGAGGGCCGCAACGGCCCCATACCCGCGGGGAGCATCGTGCTCCTGCGCACGGGCTGGAGCGCGCGCTGGCCGGACCGCCGCCGCTACCTTGGGGACGACACGCCCGGCGACGCCTCCCACCTCCACTTCCCGTCCTACGGAGAGGAGTCGGTCCGGCTGCTGGTCGAGCGACGCAAAGTCGGGGCCCTGGGCGTGGACACGGCCAGCATCGACTACGGCCCCTCCAAGGATTTCATCGTCCACCAGGTGGCGGCCGCGGCCGGGGTTCCCGGGCTGGAGAATTTGGCCGGGCTCGAGGAGCTGCCCGAGCGGGGATCCTGGATCGTAGCGCTGCCCATGAAGATCGCGGGGGGGTCCGGCGGCCCCCTCCGGATCGTGGCCCTTCTGCCTCCGCGCTAGCCCCCGTCCTTGGAGCGGGCTTCCAGCCCCGGCTCCGGGGGCAGGTTGAGCACGCGGCCGGGCAAAAGGGAGACGATGAAAGCGGCCACCTCACGCAGGGAGAGGATGGCCAGGGGCACCCCGGCGTCGTCCACGATGGGGATGTTGCGGAAACCGCGTAAGATCATGCGGTTCAGGGCGAAGGCGATGCCGTCATCCGGGCCCAGGCTCTCCGGTTCCGGCGTCATCACCTCGCTCACCGACCGGCTCTGATCAATGCCCGTGCGGACCACCCGCCGGAGCACGTCCCGCTCCGTAAAAATGCCCACCGCCCGCCCGCCGCGCTCGATCAGCACCGCGCCCACTTCCCGCTCCAGCATCAGCTGGATCGCCTCGCGTATGGTCGCCCCCTCCTTGACCGAGGCCGCGGGCCGGGGCTCGAGGGCGCGGATGTGGGCGTTGAGGATCGCCTCCCCGAGCCGCTGCTCCTGACGCTCACGCTGGCTGTGATCGTCCTCGTAGGCGTCGTCGAATTCGCTGATGCCCATACCCGCCTCCTCGAGAACCTGGGTGCCTGCAAAGTACGGCCGCCCAGACCCCGACGTCAACCTTAATTTTCTGAGGGGGCGGAGGCCCGGGCGCGCCTAAGCCGTGAGCACGCCGAGGGCGCGGCCCACCTTGGTGAAGGCCTCGACCGCCCGATCGATGTGCTCCGGTCGGTGGGCGGCCGAGAGCTGGACACGGATCCGGGATTGGCCGCGGGGAACGACCGGGAAGAAGAAGCCCTTGACGTAGATCCCCTCCTGGAGGAGAGCGCGGGCAAAGCGCTGGGCGAGGGGGGCGTCGTCGGGCGTGAAACGCGAGAACAGGATGGGGACGATGGGGTGCGCCCCGGGCTTGATCTCGAAGCCGGCCGAGCTCATGCGCTCCCGGAAGGTGCGGGTATTGGCTTCCAGGCGGTCCCGTAGCTCCGTGCTCGCGCCCAGAATCTCGAGCGCGCGCAGGGTCGCCCCCACCACCACCGGGGGCAGGGTGTTCGAGAAGAGGTAGGGCCGGCTGCGCTGGCGGAGGAGGGCGATGATGTCGCGGCGGGCGGCCACGCAGCCCCCCGACGCGCCCCCCAGGGCCTTCCCAAAGGTCGTGGTCAGAATGTCGATCCGCCCCAGGACCCCGCAGTGCTCACCGCTGCCCCGCCCCGTCTTCCCCAGGAAACCGGTGGCGTGGGAGTCGTCGACCAGCACCATCGCCCGGTGGCGTTCGGCCAGGTCGCAGATCCGGGGGAGGGGTGCGACGTCTCCGTCCATGGAGAAGACGCCGTCCGTCACGATCAGCCGCGAGCGGGCGGGCGCGGCCTCCTTCAGCTTCGCCTCCAGGTCCCCCATGTCGGCGTGCTGGTACACAAAGCGCTTGGCCTTGCAGAGCCGCACCCCGTCGATGATGGAGGCGTGGTTGAGCTGGTCGGTCAGGATGGCGTCCTCGGCCCCCAGCAGCGGCTCGAAGACTCCCCCGTTGGCGTCGAAGCAGGCCGCGTAGAGGATGGCGTCCTCCATGCCCAGGAAGGCCGCAACCTTGCGCTCCAGCTCCAGGTGCAACTCCTGCGTCCCACAGATGAAGCGCACGCTGGACATGCCGTAACCCCACTCGTCCAGCGCCCGGTGGGCGGCCTTGAGGAGCTCGGGGTGGCTGGAGAGTCCGAGGTAGTTGTTGGCGCAGAAGTTGAGGACCGTCCCCTCGCGCCCCTGCACGCGGATCTCGGGGCCCTGGGAGCCCCGGATGGGCCACTCCTCCTTCCAGAGCCCCTGGTCGCGGATCTGTTGCAGCTCAGCGGAGAGGAAATCGCGGAAGGCCGCGTCCATCGCTCCCTCAGTATACATGTGGCCCGGCCCGGTCCTGGCGCGGGCGGGCCTCGGTCAGGACTCCGGGCCGCCATCCCGGCCGTGCTCGGAGAGGTCGGTGGCCTCCTCCAGGAAGCCGTTGCGATCCCGGTCGAGGACGAGGGGAGGTGGCTCGTCGTCGACCAGATAGCCGAACTCGTTCCGAAACTCCTGCAGGGAGAGCCCCGCCGTCGCCGCGAGCTTGGCGAGCTCCTGGGGCTCGTGGAAGTCGTCACGACGGAGCCGGATCATGTAGCGGCGGGCGATGGCGTAGCGGGTGGAATGCACGTCCACGACTCGGATCCGGGTCTTGCCCGTCTGGGGGTCAAGGAGGTTGGCGAAGGGCACGGGCACGAAGTGCCCTCCCTGCATGGAGATCATGACCGCGTTCCCGCCCGAGAGCAGGGATTTGGTCGCGCAGTAGCCGAGGTCGCGGGTGTACTCCATGTCGAAGGGGATTGGATCGGCGCAGCGCAGCTCGTAGCCGATGTTCTTGGCCACGATGGTGGTCTTCAGGCCGAGGGACTTGAGCCGCTTGCTGACCTGGGCCTTCAGGATGTCCCCGATGCTGACTTCGGCGATGCGCACATTGCCATGGGCGTCCCGCTCGACGTCTTCGAGCTGGGCCAGATCTCCGGGGTCGATGCTCAGGACCAGCCCCTCGGCCAGGATGGCCACGCCGTCCCGGCGGCCGTAGCTGAGGCGCTTGATGATGGCCCCCACCAAGGTGTCCACTAGCTTCTTCAGCCGCAGGCGCTGCCCCGAAAACTCCTCCGGGATCAGGGTCAGGGTGGCCCCCACCGCCTTGCCGATGCCGAGGGCCAGGTGCCCGGCCTTGCGGCCCATCGCGATCACGAAGTACCAGCGGGAGGTGGTCTTCGCGTCCACCATCAAGTTCTTGACGATGTCCACTCCCACGTGGCGCGCGGTCTGAAAGCCGAAGGTATCCACGTAGGCGGGCAGGTCCAGGTCGTTGTCGATGGTCTTCGGCACATGCACGACCTGGATGCGACCACCCGCCTTCTCCTCCAGTTTCATGGCCGAGAAGGCGGTGTCATCGCCGCCGATGGTGATGAGCTGGGAGACGTTCAGGCGGAGGAGGGAGAGCACGGTGTTTTCCAGGTGCTGGGGATCCTGGGTGGGGTTGGCCCGGGAGATGCCGATGTAGGAGCCCCCCCGGAAGTGGATGCGGCTGACCTCCTCGATGGTGAGGGGGGCGACGTGGTCCAGGTTGCCCTGCATGATCCACTCGAAGCCGTCGCGCACACCCAGGACCTCCACCCCCTCCAGGACGCCGCGGATGGTGGCGGCCCCGATCACGCTGTTGATGCCGGGGGCGGGCCCCCCGGCCACGAGCAGCGCGAGTTTCTTCTCCTTGCTCACGGAAAAACTCCTCTTGGCCGCTACCCCGGACGGGCGGCCTGGGGTGCTGCGGGCCGGACAGGGCCCCCGGAAGCGGGGCTCTCGCCTGAGCGTAGCACGACATCCAGCCCGCCCTCCCGCGCGTAGTAGGAAAGGAGGCGGGAGAATGGGGGCATGAGCCGGTTGGGGTTGGTTCTCGTCCTGGGCTCCCTCGCGGCCGGCCCGGGAACCGCACGCGGAGAGGCCATCGCCTGGCGCGAGTGGTCGGAGGCAGCCTTCGCACGGGCGCAGAGCGAGCAGCGCTACGTCCTCTTGGACCTGGGCGCGGTCTGGTGCCACTGGTGCCACGTGATGGAGGAGACGACCTACAGGGACCCCCGGGTGATCGAGCTCGTCCGCGCCCGCTTCGTCCCCGTAAGGGTGGACCAGGACGCCCGCCCCGACTTGTCCAACCGGTACGAAGACTATGGGTGGCCGGCCACGATCGTGTTCGACCCCCGCGGCACCGAGATCGTGAAATTCTCGGGTTACATTCCCCCCGACCGGATGGTCTCGCTCCTGCAGGGGATCATCGATGACCCCACGCCCGGGCCGTCCATCCGCCTCGAGGCCGAGCCCGCCTACGCCAACGAGGCCGCGCTCACCCCCGCCCTCCGCCAGGACCTTGAGACCCTGCTCGTCTCGCGCTACGACCCCGAACACGGTGGCTGGGGCTTCGTCAAGAAGTTCCTGGACTCGGATGCCGTCGAGTACTCCCTGCTGCGCTCCCGGGAAGGCGACCAAGGGGCGGAGCAGCGGGCCCGGCAGACCCTGGACGCGCAGCTCAAGCTCATCGACCCCGTCTGGGGCGGCGTCTACCAGTACTCCCACGGCGGCAACTGGGAGAATCCACACTTCGAGAAGATCATGGCCGTCCAAACCGACAACCTGCGCATCTATGCGCAGGCGTATCTCCTCTGGCGCGACCCCGTCTACTTGAAAGCGGCCCGGGACATCCACCGCTATCTGCGCGACTTCCTCCTGAGCCCCGAGGGTGGCTTCTACACGAGCCAGGACGCGGACCCCGTACCGGGCGAACACGGCGGGGAGTACTTCGCTCTCTCCGACGCCGGTCGGCGGGGGCGGGGGCTCCCCCGCGTGGACACCCATGTCTACAGCCGGGAAACGGCCTGGGCGACCCACTCGCTCGTGGCCCTCCACGCCGCCACCGGCGATCCGGCGCCCCTGGAGGAGGCGGAGCGCGCGGCGCGCTTCATCCTGGAGAGGCGCTCCCTCCCCGGGGGCGGCTTCCGCCACGACGCGGTCGACGCCGCCGGCCCCTACCTCGGGGACACCCTGTCCGCGGGCCGAGCATTCCTAGCGCTTTACGCCGCCACCGGGGATCGGACCTGGCTCGAGCACGCGGAGGTGGCGGCGGCGTTCATCGACCGCTCTTTCCGGGCGGAGGGAACTCCCGGCTTCCTGACCGCACGGTCGACGAGCCGCTTCGAGCCGCCCCATCCCCAGCGCGACGAGAACATCGCCCTCGCCCGCTTCGCGAACTTGCTCGCGCGCTATACGGGGAGGGCGGAGCACGGCAAGATGGCGGAGCGAGCGCTGGGCTTCCTGACCGCGCCCGAGGTCGCCCGCCGGCCGCAGACCGGAGGCGTCCTGCTCGCGGACGGGGAGATCCGGGTCGAGCCCCTCCATCTCACCGTGGTGGGCGGGAAGGACGACCCTGCGAGCAGGGCCCTCCTGGCCGCCGCCCTCGCCGAACCCTCCCCCTACAAGCGCGTCGAGCTGTGGGACAAGCGGGACGGCCCCCTGCCCCATCCGGACGTGCCCTACCCCGAGCTCAAGAATGCGGCGGCCTTTCTGTGTACCGAGGGCCGCTGCTCCGCACCCGCCTTCACGCCGGAGGAGCTGCGCGCTCGTCTGGGGCGCGCGGCCCCCAGGCGCACAGGGAACTAGGGGACCTCGTCTCTGTTAGGGGCGCTTCAGGCTCGAGGGCACATGGTCGCGGTCTGCCAGAAGGAGAGGGCCAGACGTGGGACGCCGGAGGTCGGGCGGCCCCTGGAGACGGCGCCAAGCCGGCCCCTATTGTTTGAACGCGTAGACGTGCCCGTCCAGGCCCGTGAAGAACACCAGATCCTCTCCGACCGCGGACGAGCCTGGAAACCCATGGGTCCCTGCGGGGGGCGTCGTGACCTCGTAGCGCCACACGGGTCGTCCGCTCCCTCGATCCACGGCCACGATACCGGCGCGGTGTTCCATCACGTAGCCGGTTTCAGCGGCGGTTCCGACAAAGACGCGACGGTCGGTAACGGAAGGCAGGCCCCAGGCCCAGCCGTAGACGTCCGTCCGCCAAAGGCTTCGACCGCTCCGGGCGTCGAAAGCGAAGAGGGCGGCCGCATCTGAGGAACCGACGTAAGCGACCCCATCCCGGACCGACGCCGTGGACTCGACCCACGAGAACCAGATGTAGCGGGCCCATGCCGTCTCGCCGTTCGAGGCCTTGATCGCCTCAAAGTCGTAGGCCCGGCTGCCGATCAAAAGCAGGTCGCGGTGGATGGCCGGAGTAGAGGTGACGGGCGCCTTCATATCGTGCTTCCAGATGAGTTGACCCCGAGCGGCGTCGAGGGCGTAGACATTGCCATCGAAGCTGCCGAAGAAGACACGGCCGGCATCGACCGCGGGCGCCGCGACCACGCTGTCCCGGGCCGCGAACTCCCAAACGCGCCTTCCCTGCGCAGGATCCACGGCAAGCATGCGTCCGTCGTGCGTGCCCACGAAGAGCCGGTTCCCGGCTTCGATCACATCCGCACCGAAGTCGTCGAAACGCGACTTCGGATCGCCGGGGCCAGAGCGCACGCTCGGCTTCTCGGCGACTTTGACGCGCCACCGCTCGCCCCCCGTCCGCGCGTCCAGGCGGTAGAGGACCCCGTCGTCCGCTTGAAAGAAAACGTCCGCCCCGGCGACGGTCGGGCGCGTGCGGATCGGCCCCCCGGCATGGAAAGACCAGCGCTCGCGGCCGGAGCGCGCATCGAGGGCGTGCAGGCGTCCGTCGTCCGCACCCGCGTAGACCGTGCCCTCCGCGAACCGGGCGCCCGGCCATAGCGGCGAACCGGCATCGAAGGTCCAGACCGGCGAGGCCAGGGGGGCCACCAGGGGCGGGCGTTCCGGAAGCTCGAGGTGCTCGACGCGATGAAAGCTCACCGGGACCTCATAAACGGGGACGATCCTGCTGGGCATCGTGCCGCTCAGAGTCTTCGTGTTGGCGTCGTACAAGAACTTGAACGGGCCGATGCTGACGCTGTTGCCGTCGATTTGGGGCGCAAGCTTCCCCACCTCCCGATGCGCTAAATAGAGG
>DATMML010000124.1 GCA_035570235.1 Vicinamibacteria bacterium
CCCCGTGAGAAGGAGGCTGCGCGGCCGGTGGGCTTCCACCGCCCGCTCCAGGCCCTTGAGGAGGGCGGTAACCACCGCGCGCTGGAAGGAGGCCACGAGGTCGCGGATCGAGGCCGGCACGCGCCCGGGATCGGCCACGGGGGGGATTCCCTCCCGGCGCACGTGGTAAAGGACAGCGGTCTTGATTCCGCTGAAGGAGAAATCGGGCTTGCCGTCCGTCATCCGGGCCACCGTGAACTCGACCGCCCGGTCGTTGGCCCCTTGGGCGAGCCGGTCGATGACGGGCCCCCCGGGGTAGCCGAGGCCGAGCAGCTTCGCCACCTTGTCGAAGGCCTCGCCCGCGGCGTCGTCGCGGGTCCGGCCGAGCAAACGGTAGGTGCCCTCCGCAGGCACCTCGAAGAGGCTGGTGTGCCCGCCGGAGACGACCAGGGCCAGGGCGGGCAGGGGGATGTCGCCGTGGGCGAGGAAGGGGGCCTGGATGTGGCCGGCGATATGGTGCACCGGCACCAGGGGCTTGCCCTGCGCATACGCGATGCCCTTCGCGGCCTGCACTCCGACCAGCAGTGACCCCACGAGCCCCGGGCCCTGCGTGACCGCCACCGCGTCCAGGGCCGCGTAGGTGAGGCCGGAGGCGGCCATGGCTGCGGCGATGACGGGACAGATGTTCTCGATGTGGTGGCGGGAAGCCAGCTCGGGGACTACCCCCCCATAGGGGGCGTGGACCGCGGTTTGGGAGGAGACGATGCTGGAGAGGATGTGCCGGCCGTCTTCCACCACCGCCGCCGCCGTCTCGTCGCAGGAGGTCTCTATGGCAAGGATGCGCAGGGGACCGCCCACCTCACCTCCCCAAGAGCGCGCGCAGGGTTTCCGTATAGGGCGCGCGCGCTATGCCCCGCTCGCAGATGATGGCGGTGACGAAGCGGTGGGGAGTCACGTCGAAGGCGGGGTTGCGCACGCGGACCCCCTCCGGGGCCAGGCGCCGGCCGCCGTGGTGGGTCACCTCCGACGAGGCGCGCTCCTCGATGGGGATGCCGTCCCCGGAGGGTGTCTCGAGATCGAAGGTGGAGGCGGGCGCGGCGACCAGGAACGGAAGGTTGTTCTCCTTGGCGAGGACGGCCAGGGTATAGGTCCCGATCTTGTTGGCGACGTCCCCGTTGGCGGCAATGCGGTCTGCCCCCACGAGCACCAAATCCACCTCGTGCGTGGCCATGAGGTGCCCGGCCGTGCTGTCGGTGATGAGGGTGGCGGGAATCCCGTCCTGCGCCAATTCCCAGGTCGTGAGGCGGGCACCTTGCAAGTAGGGGCGCGTCTCGTCGGCGAAGACGTTTCTCACCTTCCCCTGGCGGGCCGCCGAGCGGACCACCCCCAGGGCGGTTCCGTAGCCGGCCGTGGCCAGGGCCCCCGCGTTGCAGTGGGTCAGGATGCGGGCTCCCTCCGGGACGAGGCTCGCCCCCAGGTCTCCCATTCGCCGGCAGGACTCCAGGTCTTCGGCCTGGATGGCCAGGGCCTCTTCGAGCAGGGCCGCCCGCAAGACCGCTCCGCCCCGGGGAAGAGCCTCGTTGAAGCGGCGGCGCATCCGCTCGATGGCCCAGAAGAGGTTGACGGCGGTGGGGCGGGTGGCGCGGAGCTCCTCGCAGATCCCCTCGAACGCAGCCTGTAGGGAGGGGCCTTCCGCGGGGGTGCCCCGGACTCCCAGGGCCACCCCCAAAGCGGCGGCTACCCCGATGGCGGGGGCACCCCGGATGGCCATCCCCCGGATGGCCTCCGCCACCTCACGGTGGTCACGGCAGCGGAGAAAGACCTGCTCCTCGGGCAGGCGCCGCTGGTCGATCATGACCACGGCTTCGTCCTCCCAGCTCACGGTGGGGACCACTCCGGACCTCCGCAAAGCCCCATCCTAGTTCAAAAAGCCGTGGTCACCGGCCCCGGTTTGACGGGGCGGGGGGTGGGGCCTAGAATCCCCGCGCACCGCCGAGAACCCCTCCTTCGGCGTGGCGCGAGGGCCGATCCCTGAGGCCCTGCGCCCCTGATCGCCGGGAGGTCGGTCGCTCATGCCTCAAGAGAGCCTGAATCCCTTTGACGTCGCTCTACGACAGTTCGAAGCGGCCGCGGAGCTGCTCGGCCTCCCGGACGGCTTGCGGAGTCTCCTGCGGAGCCCGAAGCGACAGCTCCTGGTGTCGGTTCCCACCCTGATGGACGACGGCTCCGTCCACGTATTCGACGGATACCGGGTCCAGCACAACGTCGCGCGTGGTCCCTCCCTGGGGGGGACGCGTTACCACCCGAAACTGAACCTCGATGAGGTCAAGGCCTTGGCGGTCTGGAGCACCTGGACCGCGGCCACCGTCAACATCCCCTTCGGAGGAGCCGCGGGCGGGGTGGCCTGCGATGCTCGGAAGCTCTCCCGGGGCGAGCGGGAGAGGATGACCCGACGCTTCGCCGCGGAGCTGTCGATCCTCCTCGGTCCCGATCGCGACATTCTCGCCCCCGACCTCTACACCGATTCCCAGACCATGGCCTGGATCGCCGACACGCATTCCCTCGGCCAGGGTCATTCCGCCCTGGGGGCGGTGGCGGGGAAGCCGGCGGAGCTCTTGGGCGGAAGCCGCCCGGAGGCCGTGGCTCGGGGTGCCCTCTTCTGCATCCACGAGGCCTGCTCGCTCCTGCGCAAGCCCGTTCGCGGGGCCACCGTCGTGGTCCAAGGCTTCGGCAGCGTGGGGGCGGGCGCGGCCCGCCTCCTGCACCAGGATGGCGCCAAGGTAGTGGCGGTCTCCGACAGCCGGGGGGGCGTCTATTCGGCTCGGGGCCTGGACCTGGGCCCCCTCCTGGAGCACAAGGAGCGAACGGGCTCGGTGGTGGGCTTCAAGGGGGCGGAGCGAGTCACGGGCGAGGAGCTGATCCAGGTCAAGTGCGATGTACTGGTCCCCGCCGCCCTCGAGAGCCAGATCACGCAGCGAAACGCCAGCCGGGTGCGGGCCCGCATTCTGGCCGAGGTGGCGAGCGGCCCCACCACCCCCGGAGCGGACCGGATTCTGCGCGACCGAGGGGTGTTCTTGATCCCCGACATCCTGTGCAACGCGGGGGGGGTGATAGCCTCCTACCTGGAGCGGGCGCGGGACCTCCAGGGCCTCTGCGGGGAGGAGGCGGAGGGCGCGCGCCACCTGGAGCGGGTTATGCGGCGCGCCTTCCACGAAGTGAACGAGACCGCGAAGCGCCACAAGACAGACATGCGGACCGCGGCCCAAGCCCTCGCCGTGGGGCGCGTGGCCGAGACCACGCGTACACGCGGCCTCTTCCCCTGAGCCCGCCGCCTCGCCGGGCTCACCCGGCGTCGGTGTCCTCCACGTGCGGTTCGTTCCTCCCGCGGCGTCCGCCAAAACCTCGGCGGGGTTCTCGCCCCTCCACTCGTTCCCTGACTGGCGCCCGTCCGGGAGCGAGTCCGGCGCCCGTGCTACTATGAGCGGACGTCCAACAGGACGGCAGCCCTTGCTCGGTCGCAACCGGCTGCCGGGGGGTCGCTGACGATCGAGCGCTCCGATGTGAGTAGGGGGTACGGGCGTGATCCCTGTTGAAACGGCGTTGGAGATCGTCCTCTCTCACACGCCGACGCTGCCCACTGAAGAGGTCCTGTTGGCGGACGCCCTAGGTCGCGTTCTGGGGGAGGACGTCCGCTCCGACGTCGATCTGCCTCCTTTCGATCGCGCGGGGATGGACGGCTACGCCCTGCGCGCCGGCGATGCCGCCCACGCCCCCGCCACCCTAGAGGTCGTCGGCCAGGCCCGCGCCGGGCAGTGGCCGGAGCTGGTGCTGGCGGCGGGCCAGGCCCTGGAGGTGATGACGGGCGCGCCCGTGCCCGCGGGCGCCACCGCGGTGCAGCAGGTCGAGCACACGCGCGTCCTCGATCGCGGTCGGCGAGTCGAGATCGTGGTTGCCGTGGAAACGGGCCAGAATATCGCGCGCCAGGGGAGCGAGGTGCGGGCGGGCGACCTTGTCCTCCCGCGGGGGGAGACCCTCGACCCCGCGGCCATCGGGGTGCTGGCCGCGGTGGGCAAGGGCCGGGTCCGGGTGGGGCGGCGGCCCACGGTTTCGGTGCTGGTCACGGGGGACGAGCTGGTGGACGTGTGGGAACGGCCGAGCGGCGGCCGCATCCGAAACAGCAACGGGTATGCGCTAGTGGCGCAAGCCCGCTGGGCGGGGGCGGACGTGACCAGCTTGGCCGTCCTCCCCGACCAGGTGGACCGGATCGCGGAGGGCGTGCGCGAGGGCTTTCGCTCGGACGTGCTCATCCTCTCCGGAGGCGTCTCCGAAGGCGCCTTTGACTTCGTGGAGGAGGTGCTGGCCCGTTTCGATGTGGGGTTGCTGTTCACGAAGGTCGCCATCAAGCCGGGGGCGCCCCTGGTCTTCGGCCGCCGGGGGGACAAGCTGGTCTTCGGCCTACCCGGCAACCCCGTCTCCGCCCAGGTGACATTCGATATCTTCGTGCGCGCCGCCCTCCTTCGCTTGCAGGGAGCCCGCCAGGTCTCGCGGCCTACGGTGGAGGTCGAGCTCCTAGAGGCCGTGAAGAACCGCTCGGGACGAAAGGCCCACCTCCCTGCGCGGGTCCGATCCGAGGGGGGGCGGCTCCTGGCCAGCCCCGTCTCCTCCCGGGGCTCCGCCGACCTCGTGGCCCACGCCAAGGCCAACGCCCTCCTGGTCCTCGACGCCACGCGGACACGGGCGGAGGCCGGGGAAAGGGCGCCCGCCCTGCTCCTCGGGAATTTCCTGGAACGTGACGGCACGCCAATCTAAGGCCGCACGGGCTCCCCGCTTGAGCCACCTCGACGCGCGGGGGGGGGCGCGCATGGTGGATGTGTCGACGAAGCCCGCCACCCTGCGGGAGGCGGTGGCGCGCGGCCGCATTCGCATCGCCCCTGCCGCCCTGCGTCTCCTCCGTGCGGGACGGCTGCCCAAGGGGGGCGTGATCGAGACGGCCCGGTTGGCCGGCATCCTGGCCGCCAAGCGGACGGGGGATGTCATTCCCCTCTGCCACCCCCTCCCCCTCACGCACGTGGACGTCGACCTTCTTCCGCGGCGCGACGGCTTTGCCATTGTGGCGCGGGTCAGGACCGAGGCCCGGACGGGGGCGGAGATGGAAGCCCTCCACGCGGTCGCGGTGGCGGCCCTCACCGTCTACGACATGGTCAAGGCCGCGGACCGAACGATGGTCATTACGGACATCGTCCTCGTCAAGAAGACGGGCGGCAAGAGCGGGGAGTATCGGCGGGGGTAGACGCGCCGAGCCCGCGCGAGCCGCAGAGAGCCACCGAGAAGGTCCCGGCCGCGAACCCGGGCCGAGACTCGTGAGGGTGGGCGGACCGACTATACTCCCGCCCCATGAGGCGGATCGCCCGGCGCGCTTTGGCCGCCCTCTCTTTGCTCGTCGCCCTCGGCGGCGGGCTGTTCCTGCGCTACCGCGAGAAGCCCCTGCCGCCGGAGGTAAAGGGGACCCTTGTCTTCGTGAGCGACCGCGAGGGGGTGGACTCCCTCTACGTGAGACGACTCCCGGGGGGTGAGGAGCGGCGGCTCATCGCTACCAGTGAGCCCGTCCGCGATCCCGCCCTTTCCCCCGACGGACGACAAGTGGCCTTCGCTATGGGAGGGCGGATCGGGCTCGTCCCCGTCGAGGTGGGCGTCGCGCGCATCCTCACCCTGGGCGTCGACTGGCGGGACGCCTCCCCGGCCTGGCGGCCCAACGGCAAGGGGCTCGTGGTCTCGTGCCGGAAAAGCGACGGCGCCAACGCGGAGCTGCATCTCATCGACGACGACTCGTCGGGTGTGACGCGTCACCCCCTCACCCGGACCCGAGGACTCGACGACACCGCGCCCGTTTTCAGCCCCGATGGTTCCTTCGTGGTCTTCGTGCGCGAAGACAACCTCTTCCGGGTGGGGTTGGCCGACGGCCGCACCTCCCGCCTCACGGGGGGCTTCAAGCGGTCGCGCCGCCCTCGTTTCCTCCCTTCGGGCCGGCTGCTCTGCCTGTGGAGCGAGGGCAAGAACTACGGCATCGACGTGCTGGATGCGGACGGTAGGAACCGGGAGACCCTCTCCCAGGGCTCGGTCTACTACCGCAGCGTGGTGCCTTCCCCGGACGGGCGTTTCCTGGCCGCAACCTTCACCTTCGATCTGCGCTTTCACCCCACGCAGGCCCTGAAACTGCGCCAGACGGAAGAGGTTCACCTCCTGGACGCGCGGGGCTCCTTCCTCCGGGACCTCGAGCGGTCCTGGCGCTACGCCAGCCACTCCCCAGACTGGAGCCGCTAACGGGCATGGGTCTCTGGGGTATGATCGAAGGCCCCGCGGGAGGCGACCGTTCGCGCTCTCAGGCTCGTGGGAGGTAGCGGCGATGGCGGTCTGTCCCGAGTGCGAGGCGGACATAGAGATAGACGAGTACGACGTGGACAAGGACGACATCATCAACTGCCCCGAATGCGGCGTCGACCTCAAGGTGGTGGGCCTCTCGCCCCTCGAGCTCGACCCGGCCCCCCCCGAGGACGAGGACGAGTGGGAGGAGTGATGAAGAGCCCTACCCCTCCGCAGAAGGAAGGAGCGCTCGACCGTCTCCTGGCGGAGATGGGCTCGGTGGTGGTCGCCTTCAGCGGGGGGGTGGACAGCGCCTACCTCGCCGTGCGCGCCCACCGCGTGCTCCAGGCGCGGGCCCTGGCCGTGACCGCGGACTCCCCCTCCCTGGCCGAGGCCCAACGCGCCCAGGCCCGGGAACTGGCCCGCGACTTCGGCTTCCCCCACCGTCTGGTCAGAACCGAGGAGTTCGAGAACCCCCTCTACACCCGCAACGCCCCCGACCGCTGCTACCACTGCAAGGTCGAGCTCTTCCGTCATCTACTGCCCCTGGCCGCGCGCGAGGGCTACGCGCATGTGGCCTACGGGTTAATCGTGGACGACCTTGGCGAGTTCCGCCCCGGCCACCGGGCGGCGGCGGAGGCGGGGGTGAGGAGCCCCCTCGCGGAGGCGGGCCTCGGCAAGGCCGACGTCCGCCTCCTCTCCCAGGCCCTGGGCCTCCCCACCTGGGACCGGCCGGCCTCCCCCTGCCTCTCCTCGCGCGTCCCCCACGGCACGGCCGTCACTCCCGAAGTCCTGCGCCGCGTGGAGCGGGCCGAGGAGGGCTTGCGTGCGCTCGGTTTTTCGGAGCTGCGGGTCCGCCACTTCGGAGAGCGGGCCCGCGTGGAGATCGCGCCCCTGGAGATGGCGCGGCTCGAGGAAGAAGGGATGCGGCGGGCGGTCGAGACCGCCGTCCGCGCCGCGGGTTACGCCGAGGCCTCGATCGATCCCCTGGGCTACCAGAGAGGCCGGCTCAGCCCGGGCGCCGATGTCCTCACTCCCCCTTGAGCTTGGAGTATCATTGTCGTGATGCGATAGTTTCCTCGGAGCTGCCGTCGGCAACGCCCATCCCGGGAGGGAAGTCATGTTCAACTTGGGTTTCCCAGAAGTCGTCCTCATCCTCATCGTCTTCGTGCTGATCTTCGGGACGAGCCGGCTTCCGGAGCTGGGCAAAGGCATCGGGGAAGGCATCAGGAACTTCAAGAAGTCGCTGAGAGAGGGCGGGGAAGACGAAAAAAAGAAGACCTGAGCCGCGCTCTTGAGCGCAAGAACGGTTTCATCACCAAGGCGCACCCAACCCGGGAATCGCGCCTTTTACCACCAAAGAGGGGTGCTGGAATGAGACACTGGACCTTGTTCACCGCTCTCGTAGCCACCGTCGCTTTCGCAGGTTGCCACCCTAACGCACCGCCGCCGGCCCCGCCCGCTCCCCGGGCCGCGGCTCCCGCCGCGCCGCCGCCGGCACCGGCCCCGGCCCGGGCGCCCGAAGTGGCTCCCCAGGTGGACGAGTACGCGAAGCTGAAGGGGACGCCGGCCGACGAGATCGACCGCATGGGCCTCCTGGCCGACATTCATTTCGAATTCGACAAGTCCGACCTCCGGGAAGGCGACCGCCAGATTCTCACCAAGAACGCGGAGGTCTTGAAGCGGTTCGATTTCCTCCGGATCACGGTCGAGGGACACTGCGACGAGCGGGGCACAGTCGAGTACAACTTGGCCCTGGGCGAGCGCCGGTCTCGGGGCGCCTACGACTACCTGGTCTCCCTCGGGGTGGGGAAGGAGCGCCTGAAGACCGTCTCCTACGGAAAAGAGATCCAAGTCTGCCACGAGGCGACCGAGGAGTGCTGGGCCCGCAACCGACGCGACCGGTTCACCGTGACCGGCAAGGCCGGCGGGCACTGACAAAAAGGCTCTCGAACATCCGGCCGCGCGCCCCGCGATGGGCTGCGCTTCGGGCCGCTGCTGAGGGTTGACACCCCCGGGGCCGATGCCTTCTAATGCCCCTGTCCCTGGGAGGAGTGTCTCCGGAGCCTGAAGCACGCCCATGACTGACCAGCCCGACGCCACGTCGCTATCCCAGGCGCCCCTCAAAGAGCTCTCGGGAAGGATCGGCAAGTACGAGATCATGAGGCCCCTGGGCAAGGGAGCCATGGGGATCGTCTACCTCGCCCACGACACCGTGCTCGAGCGGGACGTGGCCCTCAAGGTCATGGTCTCCCAGATTGCGGACGACCCCGAGCTGAAACAGCGCTTTGAGCGCGAAGCCCGGGCCGTGGCCAAGATGACCCATCCCAATGTGGTCACCGTCTTCGACCTCGGCAGCCACACCGACGGCTCCCCCTTCATCGCCATGGAGCTCTTGAAGGGCACCGACCTCCAGCGAGCGGTTCGGCAGCCGCCCCCCCTGACCCTGGAACGCAAGGTCTCGATCATCGTGCAGGTCCTGGCCGGGCTCGCCCACGCCCACCAGGCGGGGATCGTGCACCGGGACATCAAGCCGGCCAACATCTTCATCAACACCGAGGGCACGGTTAAGATCATGGACTTCGGGGTGGCCCGCCTCACCACCGCCTCCATGACGGGCACCGGCAACATCGTGGGCACGGCCGACTACATGTCCCCCGAGCAGGTCAAGGGCTCCCGGGTGGACGGGCGCAGCGACGTTTTCAGCGTGGGCTGCATGCTCTACGAGCTGCTCTCGAATCGCCGGCCGTTCCACTCCGACAACCTGATGGCCATCTTCTACAAGATCACCCACGAGGAGCCCAACTTCGATGTGATCCCGGTGGGCGAGGAATACGACAGCCTGCTGCCGGTGCTCAAAAAAGCCCTAGCCAAGGACCTCGACGGCCGCTACCAGACGGCCTATGAGTTCGCGGTGGACCTTCGGGAGTGGCTGAAGGCCAACGCCACTACGCCCTCCAGCCGGCACGCGCTCGAGACCTTGGTGGACATGGAGGCGCCCCCCAGCTCGCCACCCTCGCCGTTGACCGATGGCGGGGGAGCCACCGTCATCCCCGCGGATGTGGGCGAGGTGGGCGGCTCCGGAACGAAACGGGTCCTGTCCACCCGTGGGCGTGGGGGTCCCACCAGCACGGGCGCGAGGGCCGACCCCACCTATGTGCCCGGCCGCGCCGCCCCCACTTTCCTGGCTCCCGGGCCCGCGAGCGCGGTCACCGCCAAGCCCGGCACCACCCGCTTGGGCCCGGCCGCCCCCCCGACCGTGTTCAGCCCCACCCGGCCCGAGCCGCGCCGGGCGCCCGGGGGGGGGAGCCCGATCCTCTACTCCACCCTGGGGGGAATGTTCGTCCTCCTGCTCGGCGCGGGCGGGTACATCTATTGGAAGCAGAACCAAGTGCCGCCCGCGGCGCCCCCGAGCCCGACGGCCTCCGTGCCCACCTCGATGGCGCCGCCGCCCGCCACAACCTTACCCGCGCCGCCCCCTGCGACCCCCACTACGGTCGCCTCGGTGGACATCAAGCCTCGGGGGGGCGCCTCCCTCCATCTCGCCCAGGCTCAGTTCAACGCCGGCAACTACGACCGCGCCCTCGGCGCCGCCCAGGAGGCTCTGCGGGAGGACCCCAGAAGCCCCGAGGCTCAGAAGCTGGTGGAGAGCGCCCTCAACGGCCAGAAGGCCGAGACCCATCTGCGGACGGCGGAGACGGCCTTGCGGCAGGGCAGCTACGATCAAGCCTCTTCAGAGGCGGAGGCGGCCCAAGGCCTCGCGCCCTGGGACGCGCGTGTCACAAACCTCACCTCCCGCATCCGCGAGGCCCAGGTCCAGGCCCAGCAGCAGCAGCAACGCAAGGCCCAACAGCAGGCGCTCAGCGCGGTGAACGGTCTTCTGGCCAAGGCGGACGACGCCCTGGCCACCCAGAAGTACGACGCTGCCATCAACCTCTACGACGAGGTCCTGAAGGCAGAGCCTCAGAATCAGCGCGCGACCCTTGGCAAGACCAGCGCGGTGGGAGCACGAGCGCTGACCCAGGCCGCGGCCCAGGGCGGGCCCCACTCGGCCCTCGGGCGGTCTTTCGTGGCCGGCAAGACCATGGCCCAGAGCGCGGAGACCAGACAGGGCAACGCCCCCGAGGGCTTCGAGGAGTCGGCGGGGGTTACAGTCAAGAAGGGCACGCAGCCGGCCGACCTCCCGGGCAAGATCAACTTCGAGTTCAGCCCCGGCGTGCCCAAGCCGGGGGAGAAGTACACGGCCAGCATCTCCCTCGTGAACGAGGGCCTGGCCCCCATCCAGCTCCGGGACATGATCGTCACCACCACCGTCAACGGGAAGCGCTCCCAGGGGCCGGTGCCGCCCTTGACCAAGGACGTGGCCCCCAAGCAGAAGGCGCTTCTCCTCTCCCTCCCCGACCTCTGGAAGGAGGACACCACCACCTGGACGATGGAGATCGTGGTGCACACCACCCGCGGAGAGACCTACAAGAACCAGGTGACCTGGAAGTAGACCCCGAGGGACGCTCATGACACCCTCTCGATGCGCGCTCGCCTTGGCCGTCTGGGCCCTGCCCCTCGCGACCGCGGCGGGCGACCCGCCCGTGATCGAGCACCAGCCCGTGCCCTGCACCGTGCCCGGCAAGGCGATCTCCCTCTGCGCGGCCGTGAGCGCCGACACCATGGTGGCCACCTCCCGGATCTACTTCCGGCCCGCGGGGGAGGACTTCTACAGCTTCGTGGACATGACCTTCGGGGGGATCAGCTACTGCGGGACCATGCCCGCACCCCGCGAGGGCAAGTTGAAGGTCATCGAGTACTACCTGCAAGCGGTGGACGATCAATACCAGCCCACGCGCACCAGCACCTTCCAGATGAACGTCCAACCGGAGGGGATGTGCGAGTTCCCTCCCATCGAGAAGGACGCAGGCAAGGCCGCCGCCATCAAGGTCTTCGCCACCAACCGGAAGCAGGGCAACCGAATGCACGATGCCTTCGTGACGGCCGGGGTCACCTTTGTGCCCGTCCTCGGCCGGTAGGCCGCGTCGCTTCTCCACCATCGTCCCTTTCGTTGCCCTCGTCCTCTTTCCCGTCGCCGACGCGCGGGCGGGAGCCCGCTTCGAGGTCTCGGGGACGGTGGAGGCGACGGAGAGCGAGATCGCGGTGCGGGTGAACCTCAGGAATGTGGGCGATCGCGCTACGGGGTCGGTGAGCGTCGAGGGGGAGTTCTTGGGCCGTCGTCAGGAGGGAACCCTCGACCAGGGGGTGCCCGCGGGCGAGTCGCGGAGCCTTCTCCTGCGCTATCCGCCGGAGGTGCCGCGGCGGGGCGTGCACCCGCTCACCCTCCTCCTCGACTTTGCCGAGGCCGCATCGCCGGCCAACGCCAGCCCGCCCGCCGAGAG
Source organism: Vicinamibacteria bacterium (assembly GCA_035570235.1). Lineage (NCBI taxonomy): Bacteria > Pseudomonadati > Acidobacteriota > Vicinamibacteria > Vicinamibacteria bacterium. The sequence goes on from DATMML010000124.1 coordinate 11,724, forward strand.
CCAACGCGCTTTCCTTCTCCTCGCTCTGGGCGCCAACGCCCCGCCCGCGGTGCGGGTGGACGCGGCCGAGGGCCGCCTGGAAACGCGTTCGAGCCTGGCCGTGGGTCTCGAGAGCCTGGACGGCGCCTCCCACCGGGTGCGCCTCCGCGTCCTCACCCCCCACGGCTTGCGGGCGGAGAACCCGCCCGCGGATGTGGAGGTGCCGGCCGCCGGCCGCGTGTCCGTGCCCATCCCCCTTCTCCGCTCCGGCGCCCCCCGCGGCTCGCGCCAGGGCGTGCTCTTCGTGGCCGAAGCCGCCGACGGCCCCCTGGCGAGGACGACCGTGACCACGGGGGTCGTGGAGATCGCGCCCGATCCCGCCCTCATGCCGCGCTTGCGACTCCCGCTGTGGGTGTTGGCCGGGCTTCTTCTCGCGACGGCGGTGGCCCTGGAGTTCCGTCGCCGCCGCGAAAAAGCCTGAAGCCTGCCGCGCGGGAGCCTCGCGGGGAGGTCACTTTCCTAAGGGTGGCCCGTGACGCCCTGGGACGCCCGCTCTTTTTGGGGCGGGGCCTTATCTTTCCCCGCACTCGGGGGCACCGGCTGTGCTAGGCTTCCCCTCCGAATTCTTGCGGGAGGAGGTCTTCCCGCTGCGCGCTCGCTCCGGGGCGCAGCGACAACGCTCAAGGAGGGGACGCCGTGGATATTCTGAACGCCTTGTTCCGCTGGCTGCACATCCTGGCCGGTGTGGTTTGGATCGGGATGCTGTACTTCTTCAACTGGGTCAATGGGCCGTTCGCGGGCACCATGGATGGCGATACCAAGAAGAAAGTGGTGCCGGAGCTGATGCCCCGCGCCCTCTACTGGTTCCGCTGGGGGGCGGCTTGGACGTGGGTGACCGGCGTCCTGCTCCTCCTCCTCGTCTTCTACCACGGCGGGATCATGTTCGACGGGGACAGGGGCTGGAGTGCGGGCGCCGGCGTCATGGTCGCGGTGACTTTCCTCGCCCCCTTCCTCTATGACGCGCTCCACAAGAGCGGGCTCGGCAAGGACCCCAAGGTTTTCGGCGGCGTGGCCTTTGTCCTGACCGCAGTGGTGGTTGTGCTCATGGCCACCTGGGGCGGGTTCAGCTACCGGGCCTTCAACATCCACCTGGGCGCCCTCTTCGGCAGCATCATGGCCTTCAACGTCTGGTTCCGCATTTGGCCCGGCCAACAGAAGATCATCACCGCCGTGAAGGGGGGAACCGCTCCCGACCCCGCCGTCGTCGCCCTGGCCGGGGCACGCTCCCGCCACAACACCTACATGTCGGTGCCGCTGCTCTGGGCCATGATCAACTCTCACACCACGACCGTAACGACCGAAATCGGGATACCGGCAGAGTACGGGTATGTGCTGCTCCTCCTGGTGATCCTCCTGGGGTGGCACATCGTCTGGCATCTCTACAAGCGAGCCCCCAAGGTCAAGGGGTTCTAAGCTCTGGGTGGGCCGTCGGGTGCCTGGCGGCACCTCGGCGAAGCAAGGCGTGGCGGAGCACCGACCTCGGGGGGGATGGGCTCGTCCGCCCGCTGGCCGGAAACAGCGCTGCCTGCGCGCCCTAACCCCGGTGTTCCTTTCCACTTGACACGCCTTCGGGCCACGACCTATGGTGTAGCTGGGAATGGATAAACCCAAGGATTACTACCGGATCCTTGGCGTCTCCCGGGATGCCAGCCCCGGCGCCATCAAGCGCGCCTACCGCCGGCTGGCCAAGCGGTACCACCCCGACGTGAGCGCCAACGTCAGCCAAGAGGCCTTCCAGGACCTGCAAGCGGCCTACGAGACCCTGGCCGACGCGGACCGCCGCCGCCGGTACGACGAAGCCCTGGGGCGAGCGGAGCGGCTCGAGCCCCTGGCCTGGTCGTTCGTGCGGAGCCCGGCCGTGGGCGACCTCCGGCGGCCGATCCAGCCCGGCAGCCTCAGCGGCGAGATCCTCCTCACGCGGGGGGAAGCCGCCAACGGGGGCGTCCTTCCCTTGGACGTGCCCCTCACCACCACCTGCGACCTCTGCGAGGGGACCGGCGGCTACGTCTTTGACTGCGAGCGGTGCGGGGGGGAAGGAAAAGTGGAGCGGCGCCTGCCCCTCCCCATCAGCATTCCCCCCGGCGTTCGCGACGGCGAGGTCTTTCAAGTGGCGGTGGACGACCCCGGGCTACTCTCCGTCTTCCTGACCGTTCACATCCGAAGGTTCTAGCAGGTTATCATCGGCCGCACGAAGAGCGCGCCCCAAGCCGGGGGCGCGCCCATTGCTGAGCGGCGGAGACCTCGGGGGAGCGTCGCCTCGGCCTGTGCTCTCATATGGATGAAGACGGCATCCGCCGCATCGCCGCGGAGAGCATCGCCCTCAAGCAGCGCTTCTTCGAGGAGAACGCGGGGCTTTTGGTGGAGGTGGGCGGGCGCTTGTCCGAGTGCCTCCGCTCGGGGGGCAAGGTGCTGGCGTTCGGCAACGGGGGCTCTGCCGCCGATGCCCAGCACCTGGCCGCGGAGCTGGTAGGCCGCTTCCTGCGCGAACGGCCGGGGCTCCCCGCCCTTGCCTTGACCACTGACTCCTCGGTCCTCACTGCCATCGGCAACGACCAAGGTTACGAAGCGATCTTCCGCCGGCAGGTGGAGGCCCTGGGCCGCCCCGGGGATGTGGCCATCGGCATCAGCACCTCCGGCCGGTCGCCCAACGTGGTGGAGGCCCTGCGCGCGGCCCGCGCCCGTGGGCTCCTGACCGTCGGTCTCAGCGGCGGCGGGGGGGGGCGCCTCGGGGGACTCGTCCACTACCTGATCGACGTGCCCCACCACGAGACCCCGCGCATCCAGGAGGTCCACAGCGTGGTCGTCCACATCCTGTGCCAGATGGTGGAAGAGGCGATGACCCGCTGATGCGCCCGCCCCCTCGTCCACGGCGCGCCCGGCGCGTCCTCCCCCTGGACCTGGCGGGCGTGCGCACCTACCCCTTGTCCCGCCGCCGGAGCGGGGTGGCCCTCCGCGACTTCGCCCGTCCCCATGCGCGGGGCGGCACCGTGGCCGCGTTCCTGAAGGGGCTCCCCCGAATCCTGGGGGCCGCAACCCTCCGGGCGCTCGTCGCCGACATCCTCCGGGCCCGCGTCCGCCGAAAGCCCATCCTCTGGGGGATCGGGGCTCACGTCATCAAGGTGGGCCTCTCCCCGGTGCTCATCGACCTTATGGAGAGGGGGCTCCTGACCGGGCTGGCCTTGAACGGGGCGGGTATCGTCCACGACTTCGAGCTGGCGGTCGCGGGGCGGACCTCGGAAGACGTAGCCGCCGGCCTCCGGGCGGGGGAGTTCGGGATGGCCCGGGAGACGGGGGAGGAGATCAACCGCGCCATTACGGGGGGGGATGCGGACGGGCTGGGCCTGGGGGCCGCGCTCGGCCGCTACCTCGAATCGCGGCGCCCCCCCCACCTGGGGGTGAGTCTGCTGGCGGCGGCCCGCCGGCTGGGCCTCCCCGCGACCGTGCACGTGGCGGTCGGGACGGACATCGTGCACATGCATCCCTCCTGTGATCCCGCCGCCCTGGGCCGGGCAACCCATCTGGACTTTCGGCTCTTCGCCGCTCAGGTCGCGCGCCTGGGTGGAGGCGGGGTCTACTTGAACGTGGGCTCCGCGGTCCTGCTCCCGGAGGTGTTCCTAAAGGCAGTGACCCTGGCCCGCAACCTCGGGCACCCGCTCCGGGACTTCAGCACCGCCAACTTGGACTTCATCCAGTCCTACCGGCCCAACGCCAATGTGGTGGAGCGCCCCACCGCGGGCGGGGGCCGCGGCTATCGGCTCACCGGCCACCACGAGCTGCTAGTGCCGCTCCTCGCGGCGGCCCTCGTGGAGGGGCGCCGGCGCTGACCACGTCGTACCGCGCGGCGCGCTAGCGCGGAGCCCCCGCGACGCGGCCGGTGAGGGCGCGGTTCTCCCTGATCAAGAGCACGGCCGTCACCAGCCAAAGCCCGATCAGCAGGAGGTTGGTCCCCGCGAAGCCGCGGGTGTCCAAGGCCAAGAGGGTCGTGCCCACGTAGACGAAGCCCGCGGAAAGCACGTCCCCCGCCCGCACCACGAAGGTGTCCATGGCCTGCTTGGCCTTGTACTTCTCCTCCCTCCGGGTGGGCAGCCAGAGCATTTGGCGGGCGGTGTTCATCACCGAGTAGTCGGTCGCGTTCTCCGCGGTCTTGGCCCAACGGATGGTGCTCAGGAATGCGGCCCCCGTCACGATCGAGCCGTAGGCCCCCAAGGCCACGATGGGAAGGGCCAGGACCGCGCCCGCGAGGCCCAGGTGCTTGACGATCCGCGAGACGAGGAGGGCCTGGATGACGATGGCGCCGATGCTGACCCAGAAGTTGTACTCCCCGTAGAACGCGCCGATGAAGGCCTCCTCGTGAAAGTCCGGGCGCGAGGCGGAAAGGCGGGCCGCCTGCATGACCACCACCCGACCCAGGATGTACTCGCCCGTCGTGTTCACGAGGTTGAGGAGCACGATGAGCAGGGCGATGAGCCGCAAATAGTGGCTGCGGCCGATGAGGACAAAGCCGCCGGAACCAGCCTCCAGGCGGGAGGTCGGGGCGCCCCCCCGCGCCCTCCGGACGCCCTCCCGCCTCTCCACGAGGGCGAAGAGCCCCATCGAGATGACCAGGATCACGGCCGTGATCTGGAGCATGTTGTAGGCGGAGACCCCCGCCCGGAAGAGCTGGGCCGCCATCCATGATCCGACCGGGCTGCCCAGAGTGGCGCCGATGCCGATGACGGGGAACAACCGCTGGCCCACATCCGGCCGGTAGACGTCGTTGCCATAGGACCAGAACTGGGCCACGATCGCGTTGTTGAAGATGCCGACCCAGATGAAGAAGGCCACGCCCAGGTAGGGCACGCCCAGGTGAGCGCCCAGCCAGAACATCTCGATGTTCACGATGAAGAAGAGGAGCAGCCCGAAGATGAGGCGAATCCGGTCCACCTTGGACGCGAACCAGGAGTACAAGGGAATGAAGCCCATGAGCACGAGGGCCATGCCCGCGGCCGCATAGGACTTCGCCTCCGCCCCTCCCGAGGCCAGGATCAGGGGCTCGCGGACGGTCTTGGCGATGTAATAGCCGGCTAGGATAAGGAAGATGTTGGTGAGCATGAGGACGGCGGTGACGGACTCCCCCGCTTGCACGTCCCCGAAAACGCGCAGCAATCGGTCGAGAAGCCCGGCCTCGGGTCGAGGGCCAGCATCGGGCCCGGCCACGGCCGAGGTCGCCATGAGTTGTCCTCCCGAGGCCCGGGGCCGAGCGCGGGTCCACGCAGCTTGCGATTTCTATCATACCCGCTGCGCCACCCCACCGCGGGTATGGTCGCGGGCCGGAGGCCGCCGATGCCAGAGCCGGTGAGGGCGGACCTGGGCGGCCGGACCTGCCTCGTGACCGGAGGCAGCGCCGGCATCGGGAAGGCCATAGCGAGGGAGCTCGCCCGGATGCGGGCACGGGTGATCCTGGCCTGCCGCAGCGCGGAGCGGGGGGAGGCCGCGCGGCAGCAGATCGCGGGGGAGACCGCGAACCCGGAGGTGGAGGTGATGCTGGTGGACCTGTCCCGCCAGGCTTCCATCCGCGAGTTCGCCCGGACCCTCCGCGGGCGACACCCCGCGCTCAACGTGCTCGTGAACAACGCGGGGGTCTGGCTCCAGAGACGGCAGGAGAGCGCGGAGGGGATCGAGATGACTTGGTCCACCAATGTGCTCGGCTACTTCCTTCTCACCGAGCTTCTCCTTCCCGCGCTCCAGAAGGCGGCCCCGGCGCGGATCGTGAACGTGGCCTCCCAGCTGGCCAGCGACCTCGATCTCCGCGACGTTCAGTTCAAGACCCGGCCCTACGCCGGCCGCGCCGCCTATGCCCAGAGCAAGCAGGCCGACCGCATGCTCACCTGGGCCCTGGCCCGGCGACTCCGGGGGACGGGCGTCGCCGCTAACGCCATGCACCCCGGCTTCGTGAGCACGGAGCTCTTCTCCAAGGCGGGCGGCCTGCTGGGGAGGGCGGCCTCGTTCTGGGCCAAGCTCCAGGCCCGGCGGCCGGAGGAGGGAGCGGACACCGCGGTGTGGCTCGCGGCCAGCCCGGAGGTGGAGGGGCGATCCGACGCATATTGGATCGACCGTCAGGAGCGGGCCTGTCGCTTCCGTAGCCTCGCGGGGGAGGACGCGCTCTGGGATCTCTGCGAGTCGATGACCCGCCCCCGCCCGGTGTAGACTCGCCCGGGATGACGAGCCCCTCGCGCTTCCAGATCGGCCTGGTCCAGATGGCCATGTCCGCTGATCCCGCCCGCAATCTGGAGAAGGCGGTGGCCAAGATCGAGGAGGCGGCCACGGGCGGGGCGGCGGTGGTCTGCCTGCCCGAGCTCTACCGCTCGCCCTACTTCTGCCAGAAGGAAGACGCCCGTCTCTTCGATCTCGCGGAGCCCGTGCCGGGGCCCAGCACCGAGGTTCTCGGCCGCGTGGCCCGCGACAAGCAGGTGGTGGTGATCGCGCCCATCTTCGAACGGCGGGCGCCCGGCCTGTACCACAACAGCGCCGCCATCCTCGACGCCGACGGTCAGCTGGTGGGCCTCTACCGCAAGATGCACATCCCCGACGACCCCGCCTTCTACGAGAAGTTCTACTTCACCCCCGGGGACCTCGGCTTCCGAGCCTTCGACACCCGGGCCGGGCGCATCGGAGCCCTCATCTGCTGGGACCAGTGGTATCCGGAGGGGGCGCGGCTGACCGCGCTGCAGGGGGCGGCGGTGCTCTTCTATCCCACCGCCATCGGCTGGCACCCGCACGAGAAGGAGCAGCACGGCGCCGCCCAACGCTCGGCCTGGCAGACCATCCAACGCGCCCACGCCATCGCCAACGGGGTTTACGTGGCGGCGGTGAACCGGGTCGGCCATGAGGGGTCGCCGGAGGCCGGGCCGGGCCTTGAGTTCTGGGGATCCTCTTTCCTGGCCGACCCCTTCGGGGTCGTGGTGGCGGAAGCCACGGTGGACAAAGAGCAGATCGTGCGGGGCGAAGTGGACCTGGGACGCATCGAGGAGGTGCGACGCAACTGGCCCTTCCTGCGCGATCGGCGGATCGACGCCTACGCCGGGATCGAGCGGCGGTTCCTGGATTGAGCGGTCACCGGTCCCGGCCGCGATGACCACGCCCCGCGCGCTCCGCGGGGGGACGCAGCGATCCTCCCGGGCCGGCCGCTTCCGCATGCCCGCGGAATGGGTCCGCCACGAGGCGACCTGGCTGGGCTGGCCCCACCGGCGCTCCGACTGGCCGGGCCGGTTTGCGCCCATCCCCTGGGTCTACGGCGAGATCGTACGCAAGCTCGCGGAGGGCGAGACGGTGCGGATCATCGTGCCCTCCCGGGAGCAGGAAGCCCGCGCCCGCGTCGTGCTGGGCCGGGTGGGGGCCCAGGGGAGCCGGGTCGAGTTCTTCCGCTGGCCCACCGACCGCGGGTGGACCCGCGATTTCGGTCCGCTGTTCATCCGCGGGGGGGGGCGCGCGCCAAAACTGGCCATCGCCCGCTTCCGCTTCCGCGCCTGGGCCAAGTACCCGGACTGGAAGAAGGACGACCAAGTGCCGGAGCGCGCAGCCGCGGCCTTGGGCCTGGCCCTGCGGCCGGTCACGTGGAAGGGACGTTCGGTGGTGCTCGAGGGGGGGGCCATCGACGTGAACGGGCGGGGCACCCTCATCACCACCGAGGAGTGTCTGCTCGACCCCGCCGTGCAGGTGCGGAACCCCGGTCTCTCCCGCTCCGACCTCGAGCAGATCCTCCGCGATTCCCTGGGGGCCACCAACGTGCTCTGGCTCGGGCGGGGCATCGCCGGCGACGACACCCACGGGCACGTCGACGACGTCTGCCGCTTCGTCGGGCCCCGTACCCTCGTGCTCTGCCGCGAGACCAACCCCCGCGATGCGAACTACCGTCCCCTCGAGGAGAACCGCGAGCGCCTGCAGGGGATGCGGTTGGAGGACGGCTCGCGCCCGGAGGTGGTGGGCCTGCCCATGCCCGCCCCCCTCGTCTTCGCCGGCCAGCGCCTGCCTGCCAGCTACGCCAACTTCTACATCGGGAACGCGGCCGTGCTCGTCCCCACCTTCAACGACCCCGCCGACCGCCGAGTCCTGGGCACGGTGGGGGAACTCTTCCCCGACCGACCGGTGGTGGGCATCCACGCCGTGGACCTGGTCTGGGGCCTGGGCACGCTCCACTGCCTCACCCAGCAGCAGCCCGCGCGGGAAGGCCGCTACTCGTAGCGCAGCGCCTCGATCGGGTCCTGGCGGGCGGCCTTGATGGCCGGCCACATGCCGAAGAGCAGCCCCACCGCGGTGGAGACCCCGAAGCCGAGGAGGACCGACCAGGCCGGAGCCGCGGCCTGGAAGTCGAAGGCGAGACGGGCGGCCAAGGCCGCGCTCAGGCCCAGGCCGATGCCGAGAGCGCCCCCCACCCCGGTCAAGGTGACGGCCTCCGTCAGGAACTGGGTGGCGATGTCCCGCCGGGTGGCGCCCAGCGCCTTGCGCAAGCCGATCTCTCGGGTGCGCTGGGTCACGTTCACGAGCATGATGTTCATGACCCCCACCCCGCCCACCACGAGCGCGATGGCCGCGATCACGATCATGGCCGCCGCCACCCCTCCCGTGATCTGTTGGAAGTCGCGGAGCTGGCCCTCGCTCGTAAAGATGGCGAAGTCGTTGGCCTGGTTCGGACGCAGCCCGCGGCGGGTGCGCAGGATCGCGGTCTCCTCCTCGATCAAGGCCTGGTAGTCCTCCGCCCGTGCGGGCACGGTGGCAATGTGGATGGTGTCGCCGCCCCCGTTCTTGATCTCCGGGAACTGGTCGTCGAAGGCGGTGATGGGGATGGTGACGAAGTTGTCGTTGCTGCCCCCGAAGAAGGATCCCTTTTTCTCGAAGAGCCCGATCACCTGGTAGGCGCGCCCGTTCACGGTCAGCACCTGGCCGATGGGATCCCGGTGGGGGTAGAGGGCGTCCGCCACGTCGACGCCGATCACGCAAACCCGCGCTCCGTGGGCGAGGTCGGCGTCGGTCAAGAAGCGGCCGTCCTGGATGAAATGGCTGTTGGCGGGGGAGTAGTCGGGGTTGGTGCCGAGCAGAAGCGGGGAGTTGGCCTCCTCCTTGCCCGCCTTGACGGTCACGTTGCTGAAGATGTATCGCTCCTGGGAGACCGCGGCCACCAGGGTGGAGAGACGCTTCAAGGCCCGGGCGTCCTCCACGGTGAGATCGCGGCGGTTCCGCTGCTCCTCCGGGGGCCCGCCCGGCCCCCCGAAGCGCGGCTCGTACTTCTGGAACTGAACGAGGTGCGTCCCGAAGGCGGTGAATGCGGCCGTCACTTGATTGTTGAAGCCCACCACGAAGCTCACCATCATGATGACGGTGGCCACCCCCGCCATGACCCCCAGGAGGGTCAGGAAGCTGCGGAGCTTCTGGGACCGCATGGCCCCCAGCGCGAAGCCCACGTTCTCCGTCCAGGGGACGCGGAACAAGCGGGTTCGCATCACTCCGTCCTCAGAGCGTCCACCACGGGCAGGTTGGAGGCGCTCCGGGCCGGCCAGTAGCCGGCGAGAAGGCCCACGCCCACCGAGAGCAGGATGCCCGCCACCAGGATGGGGGGTGTGACTTCGGCCGGGAAGTCAAGGATGCCCTTGACCCCGAAAGCTGTCAGGCTGCCCAGAACCACGCCCGCCAAGCCCCCACCCAGGGAGAGCAGCGCCGCCTCTAGCAGGAATTGGCGGCGGATGTCCCGTTTGCGGGCGCCGAGAGCCATGCGCACGCCGATCTCCCGGGTGCGCTCCACCACCGCGACCAGCATGATGTTCATGATCACGATCCCCCCTACGCCCAGGGAGACGGAGGCGATGAGGAGGGAGAGGATGAAAGCCGCGGCCGAGATCTGGGTCCACAGGGTCTGCAGGCTCTCCGCGGTGACCACGCCGATGGGATCGGGGGCGCGGAAAGCGGTGTGGCGCAGCGAGCGCATCACTCCCCGGACCTCGTCGACCGCATCCTCCACCCCCGTGACCCCTCCCTTGGCCTGCACCAGGATGTTGAGGGAACTCCGAGCTCCGAAAGCCCGCCGGTAGGTCTGGACGGGGACGAAGACCTGGCTGTCCCGGCTCTGGCCGAGGGTACGTCCTTGTTTGGCGAGAAGGCCGATCACCCGGTAGGGGGCCCCCCCCAAGAGGAGGGTGCGCCCCACGGGGTCGAGCTGGGGGAAGAGCTCGTCCTTTACGTCCCACCCCACCACCGCCACCGCCTGGGCCGTCTCGTCCTCGCTCTCGGCGAAATATCGGCCGGAGTCGAGATCGAGGCTCATCATGCGCCCATAGTTGGCGGTTGTGCCGTGGACTTGGATGTCGGGCAGGCGGTGGTCGCGAAACTTCACCGCCGAATTGCCCACCGCCTCCGCCGCCACCTGCTCCGCCTTTTGGAGCCGGCTCGCCAGCCGCTCGTAGTCGCCCCACTCGACGTTCTTCCGCTTGAGCGCGTCCAGGAACTCCTCGCGACTGCGGATGATCCCGAACTTGGTGACTACGAACACGTCCGGGGAGAGAGTAAAGACCTTCTCCCGCACGAAGGCGTTCAGGCCGTTGATGACGGAGACCACGCCGACCAGCGTGGTCACCCCGATGATGATGCCCAGGAGGGTGAGGACGCTCCTCAAGGCGTGGGCGCGGATGGCTCGGAGCGCTTCGCGGGTGAGCTCGCGGAGATCCATGTCAGATCGGGCGCCGGTCCTCGCCCTTTCTTGGCTTCTCCAGCTGGACGGGGTCACCCGGCTTGAGGGCGCGCAGCGCCTTGAAGGGCCCCGTGATCAGGGTCTCGCCTCCCTTTAACCCGTCGTGCACCTCCATGTTGAATTCACCCAGCAGGCCCGTCTTGATGGGTTGGAAGCGGGCCTTGCCGTTCTCCATGAGGTAGACGCCTTCCTCTTCGCGGGGGGCGCCCGGCTTGGGAGCTTCCCCGGGCTTGCGTTCAATGTCGCGGATCACAAGGGCTTGGATGGGGACGACCAGGGCCCGGCCGGAGAAGCCGGTGAGGATATCCGCCTGAACGGAGAGGCCGGGCTTGATGTCGGGGGGCGGGTTCTTGATCTGGATCTTGACCTTGAACTTGATGGCCTCGGTCTGGGCGTTCGTCTTCACGAGGGGGCTGTTGCCCACTTCCGTGACCAGGCCCTCGAAGTTCTGGTTGGGGTAGGCGTCGATGCGCACCCGCGCCTCCTGCCCCAGCTGGACGGCGGGGATAGAGGTCTCATCCACCTCCATCTCCGTCTCCACCACCGACATGTCGGAGATGGTGAGGAGCACGGTGCCGGGCTGGTTCAACACTCCTACCACCGCCACCTCGCCCTCCTCCACGCGCTTGGCGGTCACGATCCCCTCCATGGGGGCGAGGACGGTGGTCTTGGCGAGGGTGTCCTGGGCCCCTTCCAGCGTGGCCCGGGCCTGCTCCACACGACGCTCGGCGGACTGCGCCGCCGCTTCGTTGGTCGCGAACGCGGTCCGGGCCCGGTCGAGGTCTGCCTCGGAGATGATGCGGGCCCGATAGTTCTCCTGGGCGCGACGCCAGTCGGTGCCGGCCTGTTCCCGGTTGGCCCGGGCCGACTCCAAGTCCTTGAGCAGGGCCTGCATCGAGGCTTCGGAGCTGCGCGCGGCCGCCCGGGGGTTCACGGGGTCGATCTGGAGGAGGAACTGACCCTTCCGGACCCCGTCCCCCTCTTTCACCGCGAGGTGCGTGATCTGTCCGGCAACGGTGGCGGAGATGTCCACCTTCTTCTGGGCCTGCACCTTGCCGTTAGCGGTGACCTTGGCCTGCACGTCCTCTCGGCCCACGAGCGCGGTCTGCACCGGGGTCGCCTCGGGGCCGCGGTGGAAGGCGACCCATAGCCCGCCCGCAATCACGACGACCGCCGCCAGGAGCCAGGCGCGTTTCCGCTTCACCCCTACCCGCTTTCGCCGACTCGAGATTGTAAACTCCCGCCAGTCCCTCGCGTCAGACGGAGTCTCGAGGGAGGTCGAGTTCAGCAGATTGGACGACATGGGTGGGTCCTCGCTGGTTTGGACTGGCGAAGTGCTTCGAGAGCAGATACGTGCCCCCGAGGGGCCCGGTTCCCTGGGAGGGTCCTGGTCCCGGAGGGGGCTGTCCCGTAGGGATAGGCGGAGCTTGACACCGCACGGCAAGGCCATATATCCTTTAATCCGGATTGAATGATGAAGCGCGATCGTCCACCCCACGACCTGCTGGCACGGATGGAGAGCCTGGCCGACCCCACTCGTCTGCGCCTGCTCCGCCTTCTGGAGCGGCACGAGCTGGCGGTGGCGGAGCTGTGCGACGTGGTCCAGCTCCCCCAGTCCACGGTCAGCCGTCACCTTAAGATGCTGGCCGATCAGGGTTGGGTGCGCAGCCGCTCCCAAAGGACAACGAACCTCTATCGGATGGACACGGGGGAGCTGCCCTCCGGGGCCCGTCGGCTGTGGCTGCTCGCGCGCGACCAGACGGAGGGTTGGGCCACCCTGGCCCAAGACCAGCTCCGGCTGGCCCGTCGCCTGGAGGATCGTCGGGAGCGGGCGGAACGGTTCTTCGCCGGCGCGGCCGCGCAGTGGGACCGCCTGCGTCGAGAGCTTTACGGAGACGCCTTCGGGGAGGCCGCGTTCCTGGCCTTGCTCCCCGCGGGCTGGGTGGTGGCGGACCTCGGGTGCGGAACGGGGGCTCTGACCGCGGCCCTCGCTCCCTATGTGGGGCAGGTGTTCGGGGTGGACCAATCCGCTGCCATGCTGCGCGCGGCGGAGCGGCGGACGGCTGCGCTCGGCAACGTGGTCCTCAAGCAGGGCCGGTTGGAGGCCCTGCCCCTGCCCGACGGGGAGTGTGACGCCGCCCTCATGCTCTTGGCCCTCAGCTACGTCTCGGACGCTCCCCGCGCGCTGCGGGAAGCCACCCGCATCCTCCGCCCAGGCGGAAAAGCGGTGATCGTGGACCTGCTCGGCCACGATCAGGAGGAGTTTCGGCTTCGAATGGGACAGCAATGCCGGGGCTTCGAGCCAGGAGAGCTCTGCCGTGGGCTGGCCGAGGCCGGCCTCGAGTCCGCGTCCTGCCGGGCCCTCCCCCCGGAGCCGGGGGCCAAGGGCCCCGCCCTGTTCCTGGCCTCGGCCAACCGGCCTCTGGCCCTCGCGCGGCCGGCGGCCCGGCCCGCATTCCCGCGTTCATGAAGAAAGAAAGAGAGAGACCTATGACCAGCACCCTCGCCCCCGCCACCAAAGGGGTTCTCGAACACAGAGTGGCCGACATCAAGCTCGCGGAGTGGGGCCGGAAGGAGATCCTGCTCGCGGAACAGGAGATGCCCGGACTGATGGCCGTGCGCCAGGAATACGCGGCCAGCCAGCCGCTGAAGGGCCAGCGCATCACGGGCAGCCTCCACATGACGATCCAGACCGCGGTGCTCATCGAGACTCTAAGGGCGCTGGGGGCCGAGGTTCGTTGGGCCTCCTGCAACATCTTCTCCACCCAGGACCACGCAGCAGCGGCGGTGGTGGTGGGGTCCGAAGGGACGGTTGAGAAGCCGCAGGGTGTGCCCGTCTTCGCCTGGAAGGGGGAGACCCTGGAAGACTACTGGAATCTCACCGAGCGTGCCCTCGACTTCGGCGGCGGCCGCGGCCCCACCCAGGTCGTGGACGACGGCGGTGATGCCACGTTGCTCATCCACAAAGGTCACGAGTTCGAGAGGGTGGGAAGGGTCCCCGATCCCGCGACGGCGGAGAGCGAGGAATTCAAGGTCGTGCTCCGCCTGCTCGCCCGCATCCAGAAGGAGAGCCCGCAGCGGTGGCAGAGAGTGGCCGCGGAGTGTCATGGCGTCTCCGAGGAGACGACGACCGGCGTCCACCGGCTCTATGGGATGCAGATGGCAGGAACCCTGCTTTTCCCCGCTATCAACGTGAACGATAGCGTGACCAAGAGCAAGTTCGACAACCTCTACGGCTGCCGACACTCGCTCGTGGACGGCCTCATGCGAGCTACCGACGTCATGCTGGCGGGAAAGGTGGCCGTGGTCTGCGGCTACGGCGACGTCGGCAAGGGCTGCGCCCAGGCCCTGAAGGGCCAGGGTGCGCGCGTGGTGGTGACGGAGATCGACCCCATCTGTGCGCTCCAGGCCTCTATGGAGGGTTACGCGGTCCTGACCCTGGACGAGGTCGTCGAAACCGCCGACATTTTCGTTACCGCCACCGGCAACCGCGACATCATCACCGCCGAGCACATGGCGCGCATGAAGGACAAAGCCATCGTGGGCAACATCGGCCACTTCGACAACGAGATCGACATGGACGGCCTCGGGAAGTTTCCGGGCGTGCGCCGCGTCAACATCAAGCCCCAGTACGACCAGTGGGTATTCCCCGACGGTCATGGGGTGCTGATCCTGGCCGAGGGACGGCTGCTCAATCTGGGCTGCGCCACGGGCCACCCCAGCTTCGTGATGTCGACCAGCTTCACGAACCAGGTGCTGGCCCAGCTGGAGCTCGCCAGCAAAGGCGGCCAGTATCAGAAGCAGGTCTACGTCCTGCCCAAGGCGCTGGACGAAAAGGTTGCGCGGCTGCATCTGGCGAAGTTGGGAGTCAAGCTCACAAGTCTCAGCCCTCGGCAGGCAGCGTACTTGGGTGTGAAAGTCGAGGGTCCCTATAAGTCGGACCAATACCGGTACTGAGCAATCTCTGGAAGGGGGGCTCGCACCCTCGCCGGCCGCGTCTTCTAGGTAGGGCGCGACGCCCCCGTTCCTCCACGTGCCTGAGCCGCTCGGTGCTCCGTGCTTCGCGGCACGGAGGCGAGACGACCAGCCCTTCCCCAGCTTGCGAGGCTGAGACCGCAGGCCGAGATGGTGTTGGAGTGAACGTACTAGGCCGGGCTTCCTTTACAGGTTGGGACGCCCCGAGGCCCAATGATGCGCATGTGGGCCGTTTGTACCCCGATGCTCCTCGTCGCCTGCGCGCGACCGCCCGAGCGCGTGTTCGTGCCTGGCAGTCCGTTTAAGCATGTCATCGAGGTACGCACGTCCCAAGGTGTGTCGGCGAATGTCCGAGTCGGTGAGTGGCTTACGCTGCACGCTCGGCGTGCAACGGGGCCGTGGGTGACCGTCGAGCGCAGGAAGCTCGGCCCCGGGGGTTGCTGGGTAGCTCCTTCCCCGCCGGAAGAGGAGACCGAGGTTGCGGATAACGTGGCCTGGAAGGCCTACCCGGCAAGTCAAGGAGAGTTCAACATTGGGATTCTCGGTGACCACACTCGCCGAGTTCGTTTCTCGGCTCCGGGCCGCTACTCGCTGAAGGCGACTAGTTCGACTTGGTGCAGTCCGAAAGTGGAAAGCAGCGAGCTGACGGTTGTGGTGGGGCAGTGATTGAGCACGATATCCAGACAGCGCGGCCCTCGCGGGTGACGTCAGGGCTGGCGGACGACATCGAACATGCCGATCAAGGTTGGTGAAGTAGAGGCGCTCTTTCGGTACCCAGTGAAGTCCATGAGCGGCGAACTTCTCGAGGTCGCCGACCTGGGCTGGCACGGTCTTGACGGCGACCGGCGCCTGGCCTTCCGTCGGGCGGACGATCGCGGCGGTTTCCCCTGGCTGACGGCCAGCAAGCTACCGGAGCTGATTCTCTTTGTTCCGCTGCGGCGGGCGCCCGCCGCCGGTGGAGACCTCCCCACGCACGTTCGTACGCCCGAAGGAGAGGAGCTGGCTGTTTTCGGCCAAGAATTGGCAGCGGAGGTCGGTCGCCGCCATGGTTCACCGGTTCAGATGATGAACCTGAATCGTGGCATATTCGACGAAGCGAGTATCTCCGTGATTACCTTCGCCACGGTCGGTGAAATCGGGAGGCTAGCGGCGCAGCCTCCAGACGTCCGGCGATTCCGACCGAACATCCTGATTGCATCGCTGCGATCAGTCCCCTTCGAGGAGGACGAGTGGGTGGGAGGCGTCCTCTCGTTCGGAGAAAGCAACGAGGCCGCCGCCATAGCCATCACTATGCGCGACGAGCGCTGCTCGATGGCGAACCTCGACCCTGACTCGGCGCGCCCCACCGCCGAGGTGTTGAAGGCGATCGTTCGGGTGAGGGACAACATGGCTGGGGTCTACGGGACCGTCACTCGACGCGGCCGCCTCGCGCTCGGGCAGCCCGTACTCTTCGAGCCGGCAGCCGAGCATCGGGAGCACAGGTGAATCGACCGGAGTCTCATACGGTGATCGCCAACAACCGGGCGCAGCTGACAAGGCACGCGGGGTCCCGAAGCCGCGGCCCTTGCGACTGCCTGGGAACTCGGTGCCCTAGATGATCGGGAGTCCGCCCGTGGAACTGCGCACCCAAAGGCTCCTCTTGCGGCATTTCCGTTCGACAGACATCGATGCCTATGCATCGATGTGCGCCGATCCGGATGTCATGCGCTACCTCAATCCAAGCGGAGAAGTACTCTCTCGAGGGGATGCGTGGCGTCAGATGGCCATGCTCGCGGGCCACTGGCAGTTTCGTGGCTACGGCATGTGGGCGGTCGAGGAGCTGCGGACCCAGCGGTTCGTCGGGCGGGTGGGTCTGCACTATCCCGAAGGCTGGCCGGACCGCGAGCTCGGTTGGACACTCTGCCGGCAATTCTGGGGGCACGGTCTCGCGAGCGAGGCGGCGCGGGCAGCAGCAGAGTACGCCTTTCGAGAGCTGAACTGGCCGCACGTGATCAGCCTGATTGCGCCTGGCAACGCCCGGTCGATCAAGGTCGCGGAGCGGCTCGGCTCCAAGCCCGCGGGTACAGTGTCGGAGCGCGGCGTTGAGCACGTCGTTTACCGACTCGACTCCTGGGCGTAGCATGCAACCGTACAAAGGGCTGAGGCTGACGTCCGTGCTGTGTCGAAACCCGATCTTCTCAGGTTGTTCGGGGGCTACGGACAAGGGGGTTTGACTGCGACTGCCCGCACTTGTTCTTCGGATGGTGGGAGTCAATGCCTTGAATGTCGTGCTTGCCTCGTGTGGCGCTCACGCGGGCGGAGACTGCCTGGCCCTCCCCTGCCCCTTGCCACTGGCGATCACGGTCAGGGTTACTAACGACACCACGGGCGACCCCGTGAACGACGCAACCCTTCGAGTATCGGGCGCAGCTACCGCGACCGTTCGCTGCAATGGGCTGTGCTACCTACCCGGCACGGCCGGGACGTACGTTCTGGACATGAGCGCTCCTGGCTTCCAGAGCAGTCGGCTCACGGTGGTAGTGCAAGGGACGACTCCTGAATGCGGATGTCCAACCGTGATAGCCCAGGAATTGCATATTGCGCTGTCGCCCGGCCCGTGAGCGCGCGACCGTTCTTAGCGCCGCATCTTTGGCGAGGCTGGAAGCTCATCGGGCTTCTAGAAAAACCTGCCGCCTGAACGTGGGTGGAGCTGACGGCGTCCACTATCGGAACGGGTGCGGTGGTTCGACAGACGTCGAGGCATGCGGTGGCGTTTTAAGAGCAAGACCCTAGAGCGCGGCCGCGGTGATGCCGTGCGGGCGGCGCCCTTCGACGCGCGCCAACTCACCGGGGCAGACGAACAGGGATTAACTCTGGCCGCCACAACCCATCCATCGTGCTAGACGCGTCCATTGCCTTGGCGCAGAATCCGTCTGATGACCAGCTGGTTCAATCCGAAGACCGAGAAGCGCGTCAGCCATATCCAGGGGCGGGGGCTCTTCGCTCGGGATGCGATCGCGGCCGGTGAGATCGTAGCCGTCAAGGGCGGCTCCATCATGGACCGCTCGACCTTGGCCGTGGTCGGGTCGGAGATCGCGGCCGCCGAGATTCAGGTCGAGGACAATCTGTTCATCGCGCCGCGCACCGCGGTGGAGCGCGAAGCGAACATGCTTTACCTCAACCACTCGTGTGCCCCGAACGTCGGAGTGCGCGGCCAGATTACATTCGTCGCGATGCGCGATGTCTCGCCAGGATCTGAGCTCACGATCGACTACGCGATGATTGACGGCGATCCCTCTGAGCGAATGGTGTGCTCGTGTGGCACACGTGGGTGCCGCAAGGTGATCACGGGGGAGGACTGGCGCTTGCCCGAGCTGCAACGGAGGTACGCGGGCTACTTTTCTCGGTACATCGAGGATCGGGTTGCTGTCGACGCGGGCGGCCAAACGACGAGCTGAGCCCAGAGCCGCGCGACGGACGAGGCGCTTGGGGTCCTCGGCATCCGTTGCAGTTTAAGCCGCAGGCGTTCGGTAGAGCGCGGTCAGGTAGGTGATAACTGTGAGTGGTAGCGTTGGGAATGACCGCTCTGTCCTGCCTGTGGCACGAGGGTCATGGTCGCTGTGCCCGCCAGAAGCCGCGAGCCGAGGCTGCTCTAGGAGGAATATGCGGCAAGTCATGGGATCGATCGAAGGTGAATACCGGCGATATAAAAAGCTCGGTGAAACGGCGATGGAGCAGCTCACCGATGAGCAGCTGTCCTTGGCAAACACGGTCGCCGGCAACTCCATTGCGACCCTCGTATGGCACATTTCAGGCAACCTCGCGTCGCGATTCACGGATTTCCTCGAATCCGACGGCGAGAAGCCCTGGCGTGACCGAGACGAGGAGTTCCTCCACCGGACCGTTCCCCGGGCTGAACTCCTGGCGAAGTGGGAGAAGGGCTGGGCGATTCTTCTTCAATCCCTGGCCCAACTCGACGACGAGAGGCTGCACGCTCCGGTGAAGATCCGCGGAGTGCCGCTCTCGGTCCATGAAGCTCTGCATCGGTCGCTTGCGCACACGAGCTACCATGTTGGCCAAATAGTCTTTCTGGCCAAGGCGCTCCGAGGTGCCGACTGGAGATACCTGACCATTCCCCCAGGCGGGTCGGCGGCCTACAACGAGAACCCCTTCGCGGAGAAGCCCCCCCGACCGTCCCCGTGAAGGAAGGGGAAAAGCCGCGGCCGAAACAGCCGTCGGCTCCCGTCGAGAGTCGACGCGCGAAGCAAGACGGTTGCACTAGCGGGCAGGCAGTGATTGGGAGTCCACCCGCGGGCGCCTGAGCCGGCGGTCGGGCCAAAGACAGCCCGCGACTGATCTACCGAGCGCAGCAATGTCCCCGTGGGTTGAGGTACGTGAGCGATGATCTTCATGGTGATCGAGAACTTCCGGTCCGGCCAAGCTCCTGAGGTGTACCGTCGCTTCCGTGACCGGGGACGTATGGCGCCGGGCGGGGTGGGGTACGTCTCGAGTTGGGTTGATCTCGGATTCCGGCGCTGCTTC
Source organism: Vicinamibacteria bacterium (assembly GCA_035570235.1). NCBI lineage: Bacteria > Pseudomonadati > Acidobacteriota > Vicinamibacteria > Vicinamibacteria bacterium. The sequence continues at coordinate 30,976 of DATMML010000124.1, forward strand.
CAAGTGATGGAGGCGGACAGCGAGGCCCTCCTGCGGGCGTGGACAGCCCAGTGGGAGGACCTGATCGAGTTTGAGATCATTCCCGTGAGAACGTCGGTGGAAGCGGCCCGGGCCATTGCGCCCGAGCTCTGAGGGCGCGGACTTGACAGGAGACCGCTGGGTCTGGAAAATGACTCTACGGTCAGTCCACTGACCGTAGAGGTCAGATGGGCGCCCTGCGCAAGAGCAAGACCAAAAGGGACGTTGTCACAGAGTTCCGCCACGGGGAAATCCTGGAGGCGGCCCGCCGTGTGTTCGCGCGCCGGGGCTTTACAGAGGCGTCCGTGGAGGCGATTGCCCAGGAGGCGGGGCTGGCCAAAGGCACGGTTTACCTCTACTACGCCTCCAAGCGCGCGCTATACTGGGCGGCCTTGCGCCACGGGCTGCTCGGCCTCGGCGAGGAGCTGGCACGGCGCGTCGCGGCTGCGGAGTCCCTCCGGGAGAAGATCCGGGCCTTCGTGGACACCAAGGTGTCGTACTTCGAGGAGCACCGTGACTTCGTGCAGATCTACTACGCCGAGTTCGCCAACGCGGTGGCCCACCCCTGTGCACCCCTTCGGGACTTCCGGGATTTCTACCTGCAGCAGGTCGGCATCCTGAAGGCAGAGATCCGCGAAGCCGTGCGGAAGCGGGCCATCGGCCGCGTCTCCGAAGAAGCGGCGGCCTTCGCTATCTTCGACCTGACCCGGGGCGTGATCATGCGGCGGATGCTGGGCTGGTCTCGGTCGCGCCCAAAGGAGGACATCGATTTCGTGGTAGACCTGGCCTGGCGGGGGTTGGCCCCGCGATGAAATACCGGCTCGCTGTTCTCAGCGCGGTCGTCTTGGTGCCGCCGGCCGCCATCGCGCAGCAGGGGGTTCCGCCCTCCGTCTTCCAGGGTGGGGTGCCCACGGGCGAGGCCACTTCTGATGAGCTCTCGCTCTCTATCTCCGACGCGGTGGAACGTGGACTCCACTACAACCTAGGGCTCATCCTGGGGCGGGAGGACGTGCGCGCGGCTCAGGGCGCGCGGGGAGAAGCTCGGGCCGATCTGCTCCCGCAGGTGCGGGCGGGACTTCTGGAGACCCGCCAGAAGATCAACCTCGCCTCCTTCGGGTTTACCGGCTTCCCCGGCCTCCCCGAAATTGTGGGCCCTTTCAATGTCTTCGACGCCCGCGCCTCCGTCTCGCAGGCCGTCCTCGATCTCAAGGCCCTCCATCACGCCCGGGCCGCCTCCCAGGAGCTGCGCGCCGCTGAACACGAGGAGCGCAACACACGCGAGCTGGTTGTGCTGGCCTGCGCGGGGCTGTACCTGGAGACGGTGGCGGGGGAGAGCCGCATCGACGCCACTCGGGCCCAGCTCGATACGGCCGAGGCCCTGCTTGCGCTGGCTCGCGACCGCAAGACGGCGGGCCTGGCCACGGGGCTCGACGCCCTGCGGGCGGAAGTGCAAATGCAGGCCCAGCGCCAGCGGCTGCTGGTGGCGGAAGAGGAAGCCGCCAAGGATAAGCTGGCCCTCGCGCGCGCGCTCGGCCTTCCCCTCGGTCAGCGCTTCCGGCTCACCGATCCCATGCCGCTGGCCACCTTGCCGCCGCTAAGCCCCGAGGAGGCGGTGGCGCGCGCTTGGCGCGAGCGGCCCGATCTAAAGGCTGCCCAGGCCCGCGTCGAGGCCGCGGAAGCCCAGCGCCGATCCGCCCTCGGCGAGGGGCTTCCATCCTTGGCCGTGAACGCGGACTACGGC
>DATMML010000125.1 GCA_035570235.1 Vicinamibacteria bacterium
TGGCATCCTGACTCGCCCACATGACGGGCGCTACGGCCAGGAGGGCCGGAAGTAAGGCACGTGGAGCGTCGAGACCCCCGCCGACGTTTGGCGGACGCCGCGGGAAGCGTGAACGGCACATTCAGGACGCCGACTCCGAAATCGTTCCCAGGCGCGTGCGCGACGGACTCCTCCGGGCTCTTGGCCTCGCCCGAGGCGAGACCCCGGAGGACGCCGCAGGCAGCTCTTGGCAAGTGCTCGTTCAGAATCCGTACAAAAGGCCGGCACTAAGAACGTCGTTCTGCATGGGGAACGCACCACTGCGGTGGTGGTTACGGTTGAAGTACGCACGCCCGGTCACCGCCTCCAACTGCGAGTGGTGGTAGAGCGTCTCCAGGCCCAGGTGCCGAACCAAAGCCACGCTGCAACCCCCGGAGAAAACCCAGCCTCTCGTATCGTCAACCTCGAAACGACGGCCCGGTAGGGCCCACCCGGGCGACACAAAGAAGCGCGACCAGTACCGACCGAAGCCCAGGTTTGCATAGGGGGTCACGCGAGTCCGGTTGCGGAAGCGCCCAAAGACGTAGAACTGTAGCCCGCGGATCTCGACGTCCCCATCCCCGGCGGTGATGGTGTGCTGGACATCACCCCAGTCCAGGGTCTTGGCTCGGGCTTGGTCGTAGGCGATCCCGGCGCCGAACGCCGATATGATCCGGTACTCTACAAAGGGATTTGGGAAGTAATGCTGCTGGGCATCAAGACCCCAGAGGCTCCCTAAGAAGTTCCCTGTCTGGTTCAGGTTGTCATACCCGTTGGCGTCCGAGCGCCGCGTGTCCTGCAGCCAGAAGTGGGTTACACGAGCCCCTGTTGTCAGGCGGTTTGCCACCCAACGACCGAAGAAGCCCGGCTGTCCGTCCGCGGCGGCCGTTTCCTCCGCTGCGACACCTGCTCGCGCACCAAGAAGGATGACGCCAGCGACGACGAACACCCGCATGCTAACCCTCACTCAGGTCGGAGTCGGCGTCCTCGACGTGCCGTTCACGCTTCCCGCGGCGTCCGCCAAACGGCGGCGGGGGTCTCGACGCTCCACATGCTTAACCTCCGGCCCTCCTGGCCCTGGCGCCCGTCATGTGGGCGAGTCAGGATGCCACGCTACCACGAAGCGACGCCGAATCAGGCCCAAGAGCCTTGGACAGCCGCTGCTCGGTCGCAACCGGGTGCTTGTTCGCGTTCGATCAGGCGCTCCAACGTCGTCCCTTGCCACGCTCGACTGAACACTCGTCAAGGTCTACCTAACTTCCTCAACATCAGCTATTTGTAGACAGACTTGGCGAACGAGTATGCTCACCGGGCCTGTAAGTCTGGGCTTCATGAGGGGCGGCCACAACCCGACCGCGTGGGTGAGCGCACCCCGGCGCGACCTTCGTGGTCAATCATCCGGCCGAAATACGTCGTCAACTCAAGACCTACACCGCCTACTACTCAGGGCTCCGGTTAAAGCCTCTTGAGGTAGAAGTGCAGAGAGTTGTTGTCTGGATAACCGTTGATGTCGTCGGTGAGACCCGGATGCGTCAGCACCTGCGTCTGATAGCCCGGTCTCGACGCCCGGGCGGTGAAAGGCACTGCCATTCTGAGGTGGTCAATGTTATAAAAGCCGTTCGACAGAGTCATCGCCCTCTTCCCTGTGTTGTATGCGCCGTCGATGATTTCAACGGTGACGTCGGGAATCGCCGTGTATTTGCCGTTGTCTTCGTAGACCTGGCCACTGAGGGGCGCAAGCACCACGGGAGGAGCGCTTGGATCGACCGCATACGAGTGTGGCGAGCTTCCATACTCGCCGGCGAATTTCGCACGGACGTAGATATTCCCTTGTCTAAGAGGAGTGACGACACCCGGCGACGTGAACACAGCAACGGGGGGATCAAGAGGTGGTGCCAAGCCGAATTCGTCGCCCGACGTGGACCAAGCCGCCAGATTCGTAACGTAGTCCGGGTACCTTAGGGCAGTGCAGTACACGTTGGGATCGAGGGCTCGTGGGAGACATGTCACCTGTACCGACGAGTGTAGGTTGAGAGAGGAAAGAGTGTAGCTCGAGGGTACCGTTGGTGCCGCTGTCCCGCACCCGACCAGCGGTAGCAACAAGGTCAAAGCACCAGCTCGGACTCTCGGCGTCTGCAAGCCTACCTTACGAAGCACCATCGTTGAAGCCACCCTTGTGCTCAGAGCACAGCCAGTGCCAATACCTTCAATCCTTCGTAGGCCCTCCCTACGAAGCCCATGAAGTAGTTGCAGTCCCGGGTACCGGGGGCCCGGTTCGCTTATCGAACAGTCTGTTCGAGATCCGAGCCGAAGCACCGAACGGTGCCCCGAAGCGGCAAACCCGATGGAGCTCTTGCTTGACGGCGCAAAGGAAGGACCCAGACACCCTCGTTGAGAACTAACGATTACTCGGCGAGTTGGCGGCTCATGTCCGCCGCGCAGCGGTTCCGTTCAAGGAGCGTTTCTGCAAAGAAGACCTGAGACCACAGAGGTCTCCCCGGTTGCCGTAAGGGACGCGCCAGAATTCTGGCACCTGCAGCCCCTCGGGAAGTTAATGGCGCTTGGCCAGCTCTGGAGGGTGACTGAACTACACGGTCATTTCAGCGCCGATGCTAGAAAGCTAAGCACAGCAGAATTGAACTCCTGTGCTTTCTCCATGTTGACGATGTGACCTGAGCCCTGGATCACGACTTCCGCTGCGCCCGGAATGCGCGCACGGAGCAGCCCGTCATGTTGCGTGGATATCAGCAACATCTCGATTGCCCACGATGACCAAGGTCGGGACCCTTATGTGCGCAGACACTCGGCGCCTACACGCCCGGATGGAAACGGAGCCCGTCCCCGGCTGAATTCCGCAAGACGCGCAAAGGGGGCCGCCCGCGGGCGGCCCCCCTCACTCAATTATCCTCGTCTTCGCGAAGTCTCAACGACCAAGCGCTGAGGCCGTGACTGGCCGCATAGAGTCTACGCCCGCTCGGGACAATGGTGAGTCCCGCAACCTCCACGTTTGGCATTCCCGGTGCCGCCTGAGTCCAGGACGTCGCGCCGTCGTCAAGCAGGACGACGCCGAAATCGGAGGCGGCGTAAAGGTCCCCGTTTGCGTCGTCGCGCACCACGGCCGTAATGGGCATGTCACCAAGGTCGTAGCTCCTGTCCGTCCAAGTCGCGGTTCCCGAGAGGGGGTCGTACACAACCTCGAACACATGGCCGGGCGTGCTGGGAGTGGAGGCGTTGAAGCCGCTGTAAGAGATCCAGGCATGGTTCGGGTTATTGGCTTTGATGTGGATCCCGGTGACATACCGGCCGGGGGAGCTCGAGACGTCAATCCGGCTGAAGGTCACGGCGGCGGCGGGTTCCCCGTCTGCATTCTTAGAGATGAACACGCGGCCCCTGGACGTGGCCGCCCAGAGCGTCGAAGTGTCGCCAGGTGCCCGCTGGACCGCGGCCAAATCGCCGCCGGCCCGGTCCCCAAACGAAGCCGCCGTGAGCCGCCCTGCGCTCCCCGGGTCGCCTAGAGGCTGCCAGTCGCCGCAGGTGACGGCGAAATCACCAGTCCACTCGTTGCAGTGCAATCGCAGGACGTCGAGTGTCATCGAGCCGAGGCCATGCGTCTTGGTCCGCCAGACGTGGCTCGTGCCGGTGAACATCGTGCCACTGACCTTGGGGTCGGAGATGATAGGCACGTAGAATTCGGCCGCCTCGCCGTTGAAGAGGGGATCCCCGATCCAGTTCCAGTCCCCCACGGCCCCATCGTTGAAGTTCACATCCGCGCCCTGACCCGCAAAAGTATGGAAGCGGAAGTGCCGATCTGCCACGTCGAAGCCGGATTGGCCACCGTCGCCGACCATTGTCTCGGTCCACTTCACATGGTTGCCGTCTGTCTCCCAGGTGCCGTTGTCTTGCGTGCCGCCTTGGACATCGTCCACGTCGAATGGGTTATAGGAGACGCTCTGGAACTGGAGCGTGGAGAGCCCCCTGTTGACGCTCTCGATGCGTGTGGGCACGCGCGAGAGGAGCTGCTGACAACGGCTGAGCGCCGGCCCGGAGAGGCCCCGCGGGAGGCAGTTGGAGGAAACATCGGCGAACTCACCACTCGCGCGAACGATACCGCCGTCGCCGGACTCGAAGAACTGAGAGGGGTTGTTGGGGTTGACCACGAGGAAGTGTTGGTCGGGATGGATACCATTGGGGTGGACGGGATCCGTCGCATCCATGGTCATGTCCGTGAAGGACACTCCCGCGTCTGTCGAGAGCACGACGCCGCGCCCGTTGGAGATCCCTCCCGTTTCACCATACTGGTAGGAGCCCCCGAGGTAGACGGTGTCCGGGTAGCCCGCAGGTGTGACGACGAAGTTGTCGTACCAGCACTGGCCGCCGCAGTAGTTGAAGGAGCCGAAACCGGAATCGGCGGGGTTGGCGCTCGTAAGGCTGGCAAAGCTCGGCACGCCCGTCGCGACATCGTCGCTCCGGAACAGCTGCGAGAACGGTGCGCCGCTCGCGCCCTCCGCAACGTACATGCGGGTCTTCCCGTTGGGCAGGGTGGTGACGGCCAGCTCCGGCCGGGTGGTCGTGGTTCCCGGGCTCAGCGAGGCCTTGATTGCCGTCCACGTTGTCCCCCCGTCGCTGGACCGCCAGACCCCACGAGCGTAGGAGCCGGCGTAGAGGATGTTGGGGTTGGAGGGATCAAAAAGCACCCGCCGGACGCCACGCGGCGAACAGGGGGTACCGTTGCCGGCCTCGGTCGCATCCCCCGTGCAGCCGGCGGTGGTAGCGGCGCCGTTGTGGATGAAGGTCCAGCTCGCACCGCCGTCCGTCGATCTGTACAAGCCCCACTTCGCCGCCCCGGGGATTATGGAGACGGCGCCGCCGCAGCAGGACGAGGACGCCCCGCGGATGGCCCGCGTGGAAGCCGCGTAGACCGTGTTCGGGTCGCCAGGCTTGATGGCTATGGTACCGACACCCCGGGCGTTGAAGACCGGCTGACCGAGAGGGCCTATCCACGTGTCGCCGCCGTCAGTCGACTTGTAAAGACCAACGCCGGCCTCGCAGCCACTGCTGCAGGCGTTCGCCTCCCCTGTACCCACCCATATCGTCTTCCCGGTGTGGTCGTTGGGGTCCACGGCGATGGACCCGATGGAGTTAATCTCGAAGGGGGTGGACAGGTACTTCCAGTGGGGGTGCTGGGCGAGAGCGTCCTTCGTGCGCCAAATCCCGCCTCCCGCCGGGCCCGCATAGAGTGTGCACTCTCCCGGCTCGCATTCCCCGGCTAGCGCCAGCGAAGTCGTCCGCCCTCCCGCCACATACTCGTTCGGGACGTAAATGGCGCTCGTGCGCAGCGCGAAGAAGGGATATACCGCATCGCTTGGGCCGATCTTGCTCCATCGCCCGCGGCGGTCCTCGCCCCTCGGGAAGCCCTTCTCCCGGTGGAACCCGTGAGAATCCCGGGCACTTTGAATCCGGTCCGCCGGGATGTCCGCGTCAGGGAAGGCGCGCTGCAGGAAGGCAGCCTCGGCCGCGGAGCCGGGGCCCTCGGGCGACTCGCCGCCGTTCGAGGGCAGCGCCTTCAACCTCTCCAAGTGGCGGGCAAGCGCCGCCGGCATGCCGTTCTCGAGAGCGAGCTGGCCTCGCCGCAGGCGTGTCGAGGAGACCGATTTTGAAACGACGGTGGCGGCGAGCGCCCCAGCGACAGCAAGTGTGGCGACAGCCGCCCTCAGCGTAAAGTGCAGGCGTTTAGATCGCATTTCGTACCCCTTATTGCGAGTTGCCCTTCATGAGCCGAGCGAATCCGCCGCGGGGGCGGATCGTCGTTGTAGTCCACGGGAGCCAAGGCAGAGCGTCCACTGAAGTGCGGAAAGAGTTGCACGCTAGCGCCTTCAGCTTCCGGCTGTCAAGTAAAAAAGCTGGTAGAAAAGAAGGTGAAGGGGTACGGGCAACAGACGGACAGCAAAGCAACGATCCTCTTCGAGGTCGGGCAAGACTCCTGGAAGCGGCGCCCAAAGAACAACGATCTTCCGGACGCGATCACGTATTCGCCCAGGAATCCGTGCGGTAAGTCACTCTGCTACCAGCAGCTCCTAAGATCGTTGTTTTGTGGCCGGGTGCTGAGCGAACCGCATCTGCAAGCGCTGTCGAAGGGGCCCAGAGGAGCGGTCACGTGTCGATGACCGACAACATCGCCAGTCAAAGCTCTGATCGGAGCGGCTAGTGCTGTCCGGTCGAAACGGGGGGCTAGATCACCGCCCCCCAGCTCCGGGCATCAGGAAATCGTGATCATCCCGTGCGCTTCAAACGGTCTATCTCTTGTCATCGACATGAAACCGGTGCAGCACGCGATGGACGATGGGGGCGAGGACCACGCCCGCACCGACGAGGAACACAATGCCGGCGAAGAGCGCGTAACTCCCGGCGAAGAGCTTGCCGGCGCTGGTGTGCAGCTCCGCCACAGGTCCCATCCCTCCGAGGATCATCGCTGCATTTAGATACGAGTCGAGCCAGGACAGTCCTTCCAGCCAGTGGTAGCCCGCCATGCCGACCCAGAGCGCGCTTAATCCGAGGGCGACGGCTCCCAGGGCATGCTTCGCCATTCGGCCGAGAAACGCCCGCCGGGGCATGAGGGGCTCGCCGCGGTGCTCATACATGAACTCACCTCGAATGGTCGGCCTGGGGCCGCCCACATGCGCGGCCTAATACGCTCCGTCGTAGGTAGCCGCGGGTTAGCCCGGGCATCCGGCTATCCTCACCCACCTGCGCCCGAACACACCAACTGAGCCCGTGCCCATGCATCTGCTACCGTAGCTGCTGTGGAGCAGCAGTAGAATCCTAGACTCGTTCGGTCGGACGTGAGCCCTTTGTCACCTCTGGTCTCGTCCCACCCGCGGGAAGCGTGCACGGAGAAAGGTGCCTCGCCCGGGGCACGGGCTGCTGTTTCGCCCCGGATTGTGAGCCCACCTCTGCCCGGTCGTTCTTCGGTAAGGCTCTCGGTCACGCCGACACCCCTGCGTGAGCCACACTCGGCGCACGAGGATCGTGCAGGGCGCCCGGCAGCAGTCGGGTCGAGTTCAGGATGAACGTCAGCTCGGAGGCCACGTGGATGAAGGCCGCCAGGAGTGGGTTCAAGAAGCCGAGGGCGGCGAGCACGATGCCTATGCCATCGACGAGCAGCGTTCCGGCAAAGTTTTGCATGATGATCCGCCGGGCTCGCTTCGCGATCCGGACTGTCTCAACCAGCTTCAGTAAGTCGTTGCCTAGCAGGACGATGTGCGCGCTTTCCCGGGCGACATCCGTTCCAGAGCCCATCGCGATTCCGACGCTCGCGGCCGCGAGCGCGGGAGCATCGTTGACGCCGTCGCCCACCATCGCCACCGTCAGACCTCCTTCGACAAGCCTCTTGACCTCGCGCATCTTGTCGTCCGGTAGCAGCTCAGCGCTGAAGTCGTCGATCGCAAGCTCCCGCGCCACTGCCTCGGCCACGTTCCTCTGGTCACCCGTCAAAAGCACCGTCCTCATTCCCAGAGCCTTCAAGGCTCCTACCGCTTCCTTAGCCGCCGGGCGGAGCGAGTCTGCGATCCGGATGGCGCCCAAGACCCGCGGGCCGATGGCGACCCACACCTCAGAAGCGGAGGGGTCGCTGCCGAAGTCTTCGACAACCGCGATCCCGTGTTCGCTGAGGAGCGCACGGTTGCCGGCCACAATGCGCTCGCCTCCGAGCTTCGCCACGACGCCTTTTCCCGGCGTGTAGGCGAAGTGGTCCGGCTCGACGGCTCTAATGCCAAGCTCATCAGCCCGCTTGAGGATCGCTTTGCCGAGCGGGTGCTCCGAGCGACGCTCGGCAACCGCGGCCGCCTCGAAAAGGGTTGTCGAGGAAACGCCCCTGACGGGAAGGATAGCGCGCACTTCTGGCGCCCCATACGTAACCGTCCCCGTTTTGTCGAACACCACGGTATCGACAACCGCGAGAATCTCGAGATACAGACCCCCCTTGATGATTGACCCCAGGCGTGCCGCCCGACCGATGGCTCCGAGGATGGCGAGAGGGGTGCCGGCTGCGATCCCGCACGCGCCCGCCACGATGATGACGGAAATCGTGGAGCGGGCGTCGCGCGTGATGGCAAACGTCAGGAGGGCGGCTCCGATCGCGAAATAGACGAGGTAACCGGCCAGTCGATCCGCCGTCTTCTGCACGGGCGCCCGGGAGCGTTCCGCACGCTCGACCGCCTCTATGATCTTGCCGAAGCTCGTGTCGCGCCCTAGCTGCTCCGCGCGCACTTCGAGGGCGCCCGACTGGTTGATGGTGCCGGCGTAGACTTGACCCCCCTCCAATTTCTCGACCGGCATCGATTCTCCGGTGATCGTCGCCTCGTCGACGTAGGAATGGCCGCCCACTACCATCCCGTCTACCGGAAGCCGGCCACCCGGGCTCACGAGCACCAGATCCCCGACCCGGAGCTCGTCGAGTGGGAGTTCGCGCACCTCGACGCCTCGCCGCACTTTGGCAGTGCGCGGTAGGTAGTTGAGCAGGTCCTCGATCGCCCGCCTCCCTCGGGAGACCGTGAGTCCCTCAAGGATCTCGGCCACAAGCACGAAGAGCGTGATGATGAGGGCGGTGAAGAACTCTCCAATCGCGAGGGCCGCGCCGAGGGCGATGGTCATGGAGAGCTCCATCGTCATCTTGCGCTCAAGGAGGTTCTCGAGGGCTTCTTTGAAGATGGGGTATCCGCCCACCAGCGTGGCGGCGAGCCCAACGATGCTTATGCGCGGGAAGGGCTCCCAGAGACAAAACCAGACCGCTCCCGCGGCGAGCCCCACCAAGGCGATCCGCGCAAGCTCGGACCACTCGACGCCGTGCTCTCCGCCCTCTTCGTAATGATGCGGGCGATCGGCGGTCTGTGTCGCGAGGTCTCGGTCGATCATGAGTCCCTGCCTTTCGCTTTCTCCCAACTATTTCAGGTAGGCGCGGACGATGTCGATCACCTGCTCGGCCTCTTCGGCAGCCTTGGAGCCGGGCGCGGCGCCTGCGAAGGCGTGCACGCGGAGGTGCTCCTCCAGAACCTCTGCCATGAGGCTATTCATCGCTCCGTGAGACACGGCTATCAGGTGCAGGATCGAACCGCACTCCTGTTCTCCCTCAAGCGCCCGCTTGAGCGCGTCAACCTGTCCCGCGATGCGGTTCACCCGGTTGAGGAGCTTTTTCTTATCTCGGATCGTGTGGGCCATTGGCCTCCCCTGAAATGAGTATATCCTATCCGGGTATGATATATTCCACCTCGACCAGGCCCTAAACTGCCAGGTCCTCACCGCAGTCGACGGTCTAAGGGATCGGAGTCGGCGTCCTGAATGTGCCGTTCACGCTTCCCGCGGCGTCCGCCAAACGTCGGCGGGGGTCTCGACGCTCCACGTGCCTAACTTCCGGCCCTCCTGGCCGTAGCGCCCGTCATGTGGGCGACTCAGGATGCCGAGGAACCGGCCCGGAACCGCCCAGGACGAGGCTTAAAGGCTTCCTGTTCAACAGGAAAGCGGTGTGGATGGCCTTCCCGTCGAGTCGGGTGTGGGTTCTGACTGCCTACTGGCAGACGAGCAAGGCGAGGCGCGGGAAGCTAAACGTACCCGCCACCTCGTCGATCACGTTCGCCCTGGCAGGCTCGATACTCGTCAGCAGCCCGCGAGTTCCATTCGTGGGTTGCCCGATACCGAGCCCTACCGTGACCGTAGTCTGCGGCGTGAGGCCGCTGAGAGTGAGATCGCATTCGCCGCTCCCCACGACGGTAACTGACTGAACGACGGCGCCGGTGCGGACGAGACCCCGGTGAAGGTCTGCGAGGTCGTGGCGGTGGTGGGAATGGTCGTGATTCCACAAGCCCTGGCGAGCACCCGCGACAGCGACGCCGAAGACGTGATGCCCTAGTGAGGTCTTCTCTCTAGAATCGCATTCTCATCACGAAGCTTCTCTTGAACGCGAACCCGGAACCGGCCGCGACCCTTTTCGACGGTCTCAGTAGGCGAAGTACGGTCCGAGGCCCGCGGGGGTGCTTTGCAACTCGATGGCCGTGTACACATTCCGCCCGAAGAAGAACGGCAGCCCCCAATCGAAAGACCCGGCGTTCGGTCCGCCCAGGTTGTCGAAGGCGGCATTGGGGGAGTTGAAGAGTGCGTCCGCGTTGGCGACCGTGAAGTTGACGCTCGTGCTCGACCCGTTCGTGCCGCGGTTCGTCGCCGCCAGAACTTCGGGCGTCTGGGGACAGTAGAAGAAAGATGCGTCTTGGCAGGTCGCAAACCCTGTCGTGGGGGAATCGAGGAAGTAGAGCGCGTTGGTGCCGCTGTCGATGAAACTCGAGGCGTACGACTGTCCCTGGAAGGTCGTGGTGAAGTCTCCGGTGTCATCGACCGAAAGAACGACGGCCGCCCCCAGCCCGTTGTTCGACCGGGTCCCGATGCCGAAGACCATCGATCCGCTGACCGTCGGCGCTCCCGTCGCTGCAATCGCGGGCAGTTGGATGATCACCCCGTTGTTGTCGAGCGGGAAAAGCCACACGGGGTTCTGGACCTGCTGGTTCAGGCCCACCGTGGTCGGGACACAGCCGGATGAAGGACACGAGTAGTAGAGGCCCGGGTTCTGGGCTCCGGTGACAGAGCATGCCGAACCGCAGTCCTGCCGGAAGAGCCCGACTCCAAGGACTCCGTTCGCTCCGAGGGAGTCGACCGTTTCGTGGGCGGGAAGCCCCGATTGGGTGCAGCTCTTCGGGACGCTGAAAGCCGAGGTCCCGATCGCCTGGATGGGCGCCGCGGTGGCCTGCTCGCCGGCGATCTTCACGTCGGCCATGATCACCGGCCCCCACTGATAGCTGTCTTGGAACTGGTTGCATTCCAAGACCGGAGCACCCTCCGCATCGTTCTGGGGCGGCAGGGAGACGGTGAGCACGGAAGACAAGAGCCGCAACCCCACGGATCCCGTGTCGACCAGCACGCCGTCGATCGTCTGGCAGTCGTTGGTCCCCGGCACGCAGACGGTGACGCTGGTGAAGGCTCCGTCGGCGTAGTTGTTGGCCGGACCGGAGTTCACCACGATCGGCTGGACGTTGGGTCCGGGCCCGCCGATGACGTTGCCCCCCGACGAGCTGCTCCCCGTCCCTCCTCCGCCGCAAGAGGCCAGTCCGAGGAGACCGAAGGCGGAAACGATGAACGCTACTCGCAAATGCTCGCTCCTTCCCGCGAACTATCGAATGCCGTCGGCCGGGACGCCCTCCGGCAAGAGCCGCGGGATATAAGCCCGCCCATGGAAGCTCCGGGGGTGGCCGGTTGACTCGAAGACGAGCTCAGGCAAGTGGAGCAGGAGCGGTCCGCGGCCGAGAGGCTTCTTCCGCGCGGCCTGGAGGTACGAGTCGTAAGACCCGCCGAGGAGTTGATGAAGGTCGGGCAGGAACGGCCCTTCCCACGAGACGCCAAAGATGGTTCCGGCAGTGGAGGAGAACTCCCGGACCAGCGTACCCGTCGGGGTCTGAATCTCGTGCAGGAGGTAGCCCGGCATAGCCACAGTCCGAAGCGTGCCCTTCATGTGGAGCTGGTCGCTCTCGATCGAGACCAGGTTGTCGCCTAGGGCTGCCACGGCGGGTCGCGCCGCGGACAGGAACGAGATCGCCAGGAGGGCTACGGCGAGTGGCGTCGGACGGCTTCGGTCTTGGCTCGCTATCACGTCCTCACCGAAGCCGCCTTCGGGGCGCACGTCCAGGATGCGGCTGCAGTCGGCGCCAGCTCCCAGGTCTCCACGAGTTTGCCGTCCTTCCGCCGCGTCGCGACTTCCGCCAGGCCGTTGTCGGTCTCGTAGGACTTGCCGGCGGGGCGAACGCCCCTGAGGCCAGTCGATGGGTCTCTCCCGGTTGGTCTCGACTGGGGACAGGTTGTCCCGACGCGAGGACGGACGGGATCGATGCGAGGCGCGACCCAGTGGTGGCCTTTACATTCATTACGTCTCTCTTGCGATCTCGCTACCGGTGCTCAATTGAAAGCGTAGGAAAGACCAAGAGCCGCCTCGAAGTGAGCTCCCGCTTGGAGGCTTTGCTGACCATAGAACCCGCTGGCGGGCACGTCCCGGAAGGCAGAGTTCATGACCCGGCCTTCCCCGACGAGGGACAACCGGTATTTGAGCCGTGTCCGGAGTCCGAGGCCCGCGCCATATCGCGCCACAGTGGGATTCGCGGCCGGAACGGGTGACCCGCTGGAAGGGTACTGCACCAGAAATGGGTCGCGCAAGTAGTTGAACCCAGCGGTGAAATACGGGCTGAACCTGGTCCCGGGCAGCAGCTCCCAGCGCAGGTCCGCCCCGAGGTTGAACGTGGTTCCGTATTGGGCGGAATAGCCGACGCCGAGGCTGGGCCGCAGGCTGAGACCGTCCGTGATGTAGTAGCCGACTCCGAAGTGCCTGCCGGGCGTCGTCATGGCGTCCAGGGCCAAGGATCCCCTCTCCTGGGCCATGGCAGGCACCGACAAGCTGAGAAGCGCAAGCGACACGGCAAGAAAGCGCATGACCCACCTCCCCGCGGGATCTGAACCGCCCACAGCCCGGTAGAACCGATTTGCGGCTGAATCCGAACGAGACGCACGTGCATGCCCCGTGCCAACCCTACCCTCTAGTCTCAGGCCTCTGCGCGCCGAGCCAGTTGTCGCGCTCCGATGGCGAAATAGATCGCGGACCCGGCAGGTCACCACCTAACGGCCCTTTTGAACGGCCCTTGACTCTATACCATGCTATAGGGTGTAGCTTTCATTGTGAGGGGGCCCCATGCGGATTGGCGATCTCGCGGCAACAGCTGGAGTGAGCGTTCAAGCCGTGCGGTACTACGAGCTCCACGGCCTAATCGAACGGGCGCCGCGCCGACCCTCAGGGTACCGCGACTTCCCTTCCCGGGCAGCGGAGCAACTTCGGATGCTGAAATGGGCGCAGACCCTCGGCTTTTCCCTGAAGGAGATAAGGGCCCTGCTGGCGATTCCGGTTCTGCACGGCCAAGGTCGTACCGCCGAGGCTCGGGCAAGGGCAGCGGCGAAGATCGCCGAGGTTGACGGTCGGATCAGAAGGCTCCGGGAGATGCGGAAGCGCCTCAAGACGATTGTCAAGTGTGACTGCAATGGTGACTGCCCGATCCTTCGCACTGTCCGTATGGGTACCGCCCGCTGAGGAGGGTTCTATGGCTGCAATGAGGTTTCGTGACCTGCCGATGCGCGCCAGGGTGGCGGTCGCGTTGATACTGGCTAGCTCGTGGGTCTTATTCGAGGAGACGATCGTCGATCGCCATGGATTATGGCGCTACATGCCGCATTACAAGTTGGGTCTTCCGTGCGTGTGGGACTTGGCAGTGGGGACGGCGATCCTGGCGGGGCTTCTCTTCTGGAGCGTGAAGTGGGGGCGAAGGCGGGAGCCTTGAGTGAGCACTCGGAGTTGAGACGCCTTGGCCGGCAACGGCACTACATACGAGACCCCCCGGCGAAGGCTGACGGGCGACGTGAGAGCCCGGCGTCAGTTCGGCGGTTCAGGAAGTCTTATTGGACTCTGAGTCGCACGGAGCACAGAGTGGCGGAGGCGCTATAGGAGGGAGAAGCTCACGCCCAGGAAACTGCTATGACCGATTGGAGCGAGATGCAAGTTCACCCATGAGGCTCACGAGCACCGCCCACACCTCCCGGCCCTGGCGGATCCACGAGCTCACCCGCGATTTCCGACTCGAGGATGTGTGGGCGCTGCCGACGCCAGGAGGCCCGGACGACTTCCCTCGACTGGTGCAGGGGATCGCCTCGGGCGACCTGTCGGGAGGCTCCGCCCGCGCGCTCTGGGCGATCCGGTGGAAGGTCGGGGAGCTGCTCGGTTGGGACGACGCAGACGCCGGCCTCGGCGCGAGGGTAGCGACGCTCCGCGACCGGTTGCCGGCGGATCTGCGCGACGCCCCATCAGGCCCGGACTTTGCCGCGCTCCCCTTCACCTCGCTGTACCTGCTCGAGAACGAATTTGCCGCGGAGATCGCCAACCGGACCATGCACGGGGTCATGCATCTCGGGTGGCTTCCGGATCACGCGTGCGGCTACCGCGGCCAGATGGCCATCTTGGTGAAGCCAAACGGACTACTCGGGACCGGCTACATGGCCGTGATCAAGCCGTTCCGGCACCTAATCGTGTACCCGCTGATGATGCAACAGATCGAGCGGGCCTGGCGGGCCACATCAACGCCGGCGTCCAAGGGCGGCGGTGGCCTCGGATAGCAAGTAGGCGCCGCGCCCTTCTCCAAACCCCTGTGCTCCCAAGGGTGTGGCGCACGCTGGGCAAGGGCCCCGACCAGACAGTGCGGAAGAACCGATTTGAGGGCCGCCCGACAGGACCACAAATACGGTGAGTGATTTCCCTTCCGATTCGCGCGTTACCTAGTGAGAGACCTCCCAGGAAGAGAGGACAGGGGCCGTGCAGCAAACCCTAGGGGCGACTCAAAGGGGTTGATTCTCCGGTGTCCTAGGAAGGAACCGGACTGGGAAGCCCCCGCAAGTCCATTCGCTTCAATGCCCTAGCGGTTAAGTATGAATGGATCCTCGGTTCAGGGACGCCTGGACGCCCGATGTCACGGCCCAGAATCCAGGATTCCAGAGGTTCTGGAGCCCCGGGGCGGGATCAGGTCTCGTCGTTGTGGTACGCCGGACGAGGGAGAGGCTTGTCGCCTGTGGCCGCCTTTGGCCAAACGAGGAGGGACCGTGATCAAGGCAGCGAGGGAACGAGGAGTTCTGTCTACGGCTGTAACGGCTGTCTCCATCGGGTTGCTGTTGGCCGCCGTGCCACCAAGGGCGGAGGAGGGCGATCGTAGCCGACCGTTGATCCTGAGCGCGAGCGCCGACCCTCAACTTCAGGTGCTCACGATTCGGGGGCAGAATTTCGGGAATCGGCCGCCCGTGGTTGCCTTGGACTCTCTCCAATTGGTCGTCCAGAGCGCGACCCCAACCCAAATCTTGGCCTCGCTGCCCCCGGGGCTGCTGCCGGGTTCGTACCGCTTGACGGTTGCGCGCGGCCGTCGCGTGGACCACGACCAAGACGAACGTTCCACAAAAGGAGAGGTTGATGCCTTCGACGTGACGCTAGGAGCGGTGGGCCCCGTAGGGCCGAAGGGCGACCCTGGGCCCCAAGGCCCGGCCGGACCAGCAGGGCCTACGGGAGCTCCCGGCCCCACGGGCGGCCGGACCGCAGGGTTCTCCGGGCCCCGCGGGGCCCGCAGGTCCAGCCGGTGACACGGGCCCGGTTGGCCCGCCGGGACCTCCCGGGCCCGCGGCTGCCGCACCCCCTCCCCCACCACCCCAGCCGTACGTAGGGACCTTCTTCCTCAAGCTCGACAATGAATCGCTGAAGTTGGCATCATTCGCGGGCTGCTTCGACAAGGGTCTCGGCGGCGTCGAATACGAGGACTGCTATTTCGAGATCGAGGGACTCTCGCCCGCTCTTCTGCAATGGTTCGGGGATTCCCTGAACGGCCTCGGCCCCCAGGTGATGCGCGACCTGACGGTGGAGCAGGTGGAGGCGGGCCAAAACAAAATTACTCCCGTTGCCGTCACCCAAGCATTTCTCCGCGACTTCCGCGTCTCCGACGCGGACGCGGTCAGTAACAGTCCGGGATCGTTACGCTTCGTCGCGGTGCCGGAGGTCCTCACTTTTCTCCCGACGCAAACGGGCACAACGCCTCCCACGAACAATACTCTTTTCCTGGTCGCCGATTTCCGTTTTGCTGTACCTCATGTGAACGGCTCGCGCGTCGATGCGGTACGGGGCGTACATATGTCGTTGCCGAAGATCGTGGCCCCACCCATCGGCTCACGTCATCGCTTCTTGCCGGGTGCCCCGCAGTTCGACGGCATTGAACTCGACGCGGGCGAAGGGGGGACGACGATCACCGATCTCGAGGCGTGGGCGAACGCCGTCGCCCAAGGTAGGACGGACGTTCGCGACGGGGATCTCCAATTCCTCTCGCCGGGCCGTAGCACGGTTCTCACGGACCTCCACTTCCAAGGTCTATCCCCGACGACTGGATTCCCGCCATTTCCTACGTCGTCCCTCCTCGCACGCCCGATCGACCTGACAGTCGGGTCGTTCTTATTTCAATGACGGTCGAGGATCACTCGACGCGCTGAGATGTCGGAGAAATACCTGAAACAGACCCCGCGATTGGAGAAGGAGTTCCGCGTGTTCCAAAGTGCCCCGCGCCTTCGCGGCCCGAGCCGGCGCGTCGGTTGGCGGTGCCGAGCGTTTTCTTCCCTCTGAACTCGAGGCGCCGGTCGCGGGGCCCTCGTCTGTGAGCTGCATCGCCTCTCATCAGGCTTGAGGTCGGCGCTGCACCCCAAGGAGCCGCTGGGTCAGCTCACCGCCTTGAACCAGCAGCTCGTGAAGCGCCTCTTCCAACGAGCCCTGGACCGAGAGAAGCGAAATCGGCATCCGGAATGTTACCGCGGCACTCGCCCCTTGAGGGGAGAATGCGCGTCACACTCGTTTCTCGGCTCAAGGCCGTCAGGCCAGCGTCACGGATCGCTTGCCTGCAGCGTTTCTATAGCCCTCTCGACAGCGCCGTCGCGTCCGGACGCGAGATCGGACTGCGGGAACACGGGCACGCGGATGTCGGGCGGGACCCCCCTGGCCTCGAAATGGATCCCCTGCTCGGTCAGGAACATCTCGTTAGGGAGCCCGAACTGCCAGCCGTTGGGCAGTGAGCGCTCGAGCACGTCGGAATAGACCCCCTGCGTGTTCTCACCGATGCGGATGACATGCGGCTTCCGGCCCATGAGGGCCATGGTGAAGGTTTCCCCGCCGCTGACCGTGTCAGGACCGATCAATTCCACTACCTTCCCCAGAAAGCGAGGCCCCCCGCTCACGCGGACGGTCGAGGGCTGAGGCGCCGTCCACCTCTCGGCATCCTGAGCGTCGTTGCGCGCCCGCTTCACGAACGCCACGTAGGGCTCGTCAGTCAGTCGCCCGGCTACTTGGAGCCCGTACGGGTCGGCGCCGCCGCGATTGAGGCGGACATCCACGATCAGTCCCTTCACGCCTCGCGCGTCCTCCAGGATCTCGTCCAGTGCCGCCTCGAGCGCACGCCCGCCCTCATCGAAGCCTCCCGCCGCATACCCCTGGAGGGCGTCGATGCGCAGGTACCCTAGGCCCGTCTTCGATCGCGCATACCGCAGATGGCGATTGCACCAGGCACGCAGCCTGCCCGCGAGATAATGCGTCTCGAGGATCTCGATCGTCCTCGCTTCTTCCGCAGCCGAGAAGAAGAGGGTTAGGGTGCCCGGCCTCTTCCCGCCGAACTCACGCTTCAGGGTCGGCGCACGGATGAACGTGTGCATGTCGTGCAGGGGCTCGATCATCGCCTTGAAGATGTCGAAGAGCTCGTCCGGCGTTGTGCGCGCATCCACCTTCGCGCGATAGGTCTGGGTGAGGGCGGGCCAATCGACGCCGCGATGCCGGAGGAAACCATGATGCGCGGCGAGGGTCGCCGCGAAGATGTTGAAGCTCGTCAGCGGATCGTTCTTGGCCGGGCGGTCGCACACCTCCGGCCGCGCGGCGGCGCGACGGAACAACACCCTAGAAGCAGCGTCGGGTGAATGGAACCACTCCGAGTCGCGATCGGGGCCAGGCGCGAGGAAGAGCATGCCCCCCTTCGAGACGAATCGCGTGCCGCGGGGATCGACGGGCTCGGCTTTCAGCGTGAAGGCCTCCAACACCAGGCAACTGATCGGCGTGACCTCGAACAGGCTGATCTCGCTGCCCTTGACCTCGGCCAGGTGCCCGTAGCCATCGGAGAGCCACTCACCGTCGAGCGTCTGATCCCTGGACGCGATGGCGCTGCTCACGATGATAAGGCCGGCACTGCACCACGAAACACACCGGCGGGCCGCCTGCCTCATTGAGCTCGTGCTCCTCGCGGATGGTGTTCGCCGCCAGGCGGGACTGCCGGACGCTCCCGGCGGTTCCCGGTACTGCGCCAGCCGCTCCACGCTACTCAAAGCCTAGCACCGCCCGTTCAGGCCGGCATAGAACGGCTCGGTGGCAGCCTTTCCGTGCCAAGGCGATGGCTGTTAACTTGTTTTGTTGCCTCGACTGCTCCACTTTCGGGCATGGAGGACAACTGGGGCCCGATTGCTCGGCTTGCGCTCCGATGTGGGCCAAGTCTCGACCCGTCAGTCAGATAGGTGCCATCGCCAGACTCTTTTCCGCACCGAAGGCGCGGAAGAACGAGTCTGGCTGCTGGTCGACAATGGGATCGATCGAGGTCCGTGCCATGATGCCCGGCTTTGCCGGTTGATGGGACGGCTGTCGAAATCGGTAGCGGCGGCGCGTCATAGTAGCGTCGGAGCAATCGGGCCCCGATCCCAAGCGGAGACCACCGATGCGCTACATGCTGCTGATCCACACCGACGAAAGCGCGGCGGACACCGCCCCGGCCGAGGGCATCACGCGGATGTCGGCGGACTACGGCGCCTATACCGAGGCGATGAACAGGGCCGGGGTGAACCTTGGCGGCGAGCGCCTCCAGCCCGCCAAGACGGCCGCAAACGTCCGGGTCCGCGACGGCAGGACCGACGTGCTCGACGGCCCATACGCCGATACCAAGGAGCAGTTCGGCGGCTACTACCTGATCGACGTGCCGGATATCGACCAGGCGATCGCGTGGGCCGCCCGCTGCCCCGCCGCCGCCCGCGGCACCGTCGAGGTCCGGCCGGTCTCGGAGCTGAGCCGGACCTGACCGGCAGCCGGGACACGACCGAAAGAGAAAAGGTCGAAATCCCTCGCGGCCCGCCGTCATAGTTACAAATCGGGGCGTGATGCGCCGATTGCGACAAAGGAGACGACAATGCGTTTCATGATGCTGATCCATCACGACGAGGAGGCGCTGGCCGCCGCGCCCCAGCAGCAGCTCGGAGCCGATTTTGGCGCCTTCAACCAGGCGCTGGCCAAGGCCGGCGCCGGCTTCGCTCCCGGCGAGCGGCTGCAGGGCACCAGGGCCGCGACCACCGTCCGCGTGCGATCCGGTAAGAAGAAAGTGCTCGATGGCCCCTATGCCGACACGAAGGAGCAGTTCGCGGGCTACTTCATGATCGATGTCCCGGACCTCGACGCCGCCATCGAATGGGCCGAGCGCTGCCCGAGCTCGAAATACGGCGCTATCGAGATCCGTCCGCTCTGGACCGCCGGGCAGTGACGAGCGAGGCGAACGAGGCGGCCCGGGCCGCCGAGCGCGTAGCGCGCGAGAGCCACGGCCGCCTCGTCGCCTTTCTCGCGGCGTCCACCCGGGACGTCGCCGGCGCCGAGGATGCGCTGGCCGACGCCTTCGCGGCGGCTCTTCGGCTCTGGCCGGTCGACGGCGTGCCGCAGAATCCCGACGCTTGGCTGCTCACGGTGGCCCGCCGCCGCCAGACCGATGCCGTCCGCCGGCGGCAGACCCGAAAGGCCGGTGAGGAGCACCTGAAACGCATGGCCGAAGAAATCGCTGCCGCCGCCGCTTCACCCGACGCAATTCCCGACCGGCGCCTCGCGCTGATGTTCGCTTGCGCCCATCCCGCGATCGAGCGCGGCTTGCGGCCCCCGCTGATCCTCCAGACCATCCTCGGGCTCACGGCCGCCGAAATCGCGGCCGCCTTCCTGATCCCGCAGGCGACCATGGGCCAGCGCCTGGTCCGCGCCAAGGCGCGCATCAAGGACGCGGGCATTCCCTTCCGCATTCCCGACCGCGAGGAGCTGCCCGAGCGGCTCGACGCCGTGCTCGAAGCCATCTATGCCGCCTACGCCAAGGCCTGGGGTGAGATCGGCGAAGCAGCCTCCACGGCACTCGCCGGCGAAGCCACCTGGCTCGGCCGGTTGATCGTCAACCTCTTGCCGGATGAACCCGAGGCCAAGGGAATGCTCGCCCTCATGCTCTACACCGAGGCCCGGCGTGCCGCCCGGCGTAGCCCTGGCGGTGGTTATGTGCCGCTCGAGGAGCAGGACACAAGCCTTTGGGACGACTCTGCAATCGGGGAGGCCGAGACCATGCTCCGCGAGGCGAGCTCCGGCGGCCCTTCCGGCCGCTACCAGGTCGAGGCGGCGATCCAATCGGCGCACGTCGCCCGGCGCCTAAACGGCGTCGACAACTGGCTGGCGATCGTCGCCCTCTACGACCACCTGCTGGCGTTGACCGGTTCCCCGGTCGTCGCCCTCAACCGCGCTGCCGCGCTGAGCGAGGTCGAAGGGCCCGCCGCCGCACTCGCCGCCCTTCACGCCGTCGCCGACGACAAGCGGCTCGCCGACTACCAGCCCTTTTGGGCGACTCGCGGTCACCTCCTCGCCCGTGCCGGCCGCAAGGCCGAAGCCCGCGAGGCGCTGACCGTGGCCATCGGTCTCTCCTCCGATCCGGCGGTCCGCGACTACCTCCGGGCCCGCGTCGACGCCCTTAGCGACGGTTGACCGCCCTTCCTGACCCAGCGTGACCTGAGCGACTCTGCTGCGACGTTCCCTGGGCGCGCTTGATCACAACGCGACCCCCGCAGCGGTTGCGCGACCGGATCATTGTCCTTGGGCTAGGAGATGGAGGGCCTCAGAGGGCCAACCCTTCCCCCCATAGTCTTATGAGAGGGTTAGTCGGCCTCGTGGATCAGCTCCTCAACCACTGCGAGCCAGCCTCGCAGCTCCGCCGCGGTCGGAGCCAGCTCGTAGGGATGGTGGTGGCATGCCCTGCTGAGAGCTGACCAGGCATGGCCCGCGCGGGCGGCGAGGTCCGCGTCTCCCAGGTAGGTCCGGAGGCAGATCAGCTGGACCCTCATCGGGCAGCCCTGCAGATCGAGCGTGCGGCGCTCCCACAGCCGGTTCACCGTGACCTCCAGGGCCCGGCACGCGAGCAGGGCTGAGGCTCGGGGCCACAGGCCCGCCGTGTCCGGGTCCACGCGTGCGAGCATGCCGCGGGCCAAGCTCAGTACGACACGGGAGGTGTCGTCCTCTTCCCTCAACTCAGGCCCCGGAGCCAAGCGCTGAGCTTGCTGGCCAAGCGGACGAGGTCACCCGCGTCCGCCGGTGGGATCTCATCCCCCTTTTCGCAGCGCCGGAAGGTATCGGCAAGTGGCGCTCCCGCTTCGCGCTGGAGTCGATCGAGCACCTCCTCGCCGCGCCCGACATCGTCGAAGAGGGCTAGGGCGGCGAGCCGGGTGAGGCGCCCCGCCTCGCTCAAGGTCCTCTCAACCGCGGCGTGAGCCTCTCCACGAGTCAGCCGACGTCGCCGCACCACCTCCATACACGTCGCCTCGAGAGCGAGCCGGCACAGTCCGGGCACCACGTGCGCTGCGGCAGACGAGGGGAGCCCGGCCGTGCCGGCGACGGCAAGAGCATCTTCGAGGTAGCGTAGGACGGGATCGAGAGACCGGCGCAGCTCGACAATTGACCCCTCCCGGCGCGTCACCTCGACGATCGTGGCCGCGATATCGAGTCGACGCACTGCCTCCGGGAGGCGGTCATCGTGCGTAAAAACAACGACCTGGCGGTCCGTGGAAGCGTTCTGGAGGACGCGGGCCAGTCCCTCGACGCGGGCCGGATCCATAGACTGGACAGGATCGTCGATCACGATGAAGCGGAACGGGCTCTCGGGAAGGGTGGCACGGGGGACGAACAAGCTGAGGGCCAGGGAGTGCAGCTCGCCCTGGCTCATCACGCCGAGAGCCGCAGCCGCGACGCCGTCAACGGTGACGTCGAGGACCACCCGCCGGCGGTTGCCGTCTCCCGTGAGCTGGATCCGCCCCAGCTCCACGTGGCTTTGCTGGCGAAGGCATTCCCAGATCCCCGCCGCCTTTTCTGCGATTGGCCCGAAGCGGTCATCACGGATCAACGCCGCAGCCTTCTTGAGCCAGGCCTCCGCGCGCTTGAGGCGCTCAAGGTCAGCGGCTCCGCGCACCCCCTCTCGCGCGCCAGCCAGCCAGTTTCCGACCTCCCCTGTCAACGGACGCCAAGTGTCCTCCCTGTGCTCGATCTTGGCGCGCGCGGCCTCGCGCAGGCGAAGGACCGCCTCACGCAGTTGCCCGCTCGCGGATTCCACGTGGTTGGCGAGATCCGCAAGATCGTCGATCGATCTCGCCCGCACCCAGACCTCCAGCGTGGCGACGAGCTCGCTCAGGTCAAGCCCCGTTTCGCTGGCACGCTGGAGAGCCTCGCCTTTCAGGATCGCCAGGTCCTCCCACCGCCGCCGGGCCGCATCGGCTCGCTTATGAGCCGCCTCCGCCTCCTGCGCCGCCTCCCGAAGGCGCGCCAGGACTTTCCGCTGTTGTTTGGTCCAGGCATCGTGAAGGGCGCGCTCGCGGCCGCAAACCGGGCAGTCGCCGTCGCCATGAGCGGCGTGAAAGGCGAGGGCGAGCTCGAGGAGGTTCGCCGTGTCGCGGGAGCGGGCGGCGGCTGTGCCCAGGGCGGAGGTGAGAGCGCGCGCCGCGCCACGCATCTCGGCCACGGCGTCGGCCACCCGAGCCGGGTCGGGCGGCTCTAGGCTCGCAATCCCCCGCAGCACTTCGGCTGTCGCCGAGCCTGCCCCAGACGAGGGGGCACCAGCGAGGACCCCTTCGACGGCGGCAAGATCCCATTCCTTCCCCTCGATGGCGGCCACCACCCGCCGCGCCCGTTCGTCATCAACCTCCCGCAATCGCTCGAGAAGGCGATCCCGCGCCTCGGTTGTGTCCTTGACTGCCTTTTCACGCGACCGGCGGGCCTCCTGAAGGGCGCCCTGGGCTTCGACGAGATCCTCCAGGCCGAGGATAGAGGAAAGGGCGTCGTAGAGCTTCGAGGGTCCCTCGTCGAGGAGTGAGCCCAGCTCGTTGTAGGAGAGGAACGGGCGATGCGTGCGCAGTGCGGAGGTCCAGCCGAGAGAGTCGAGGTCGGACTTCGGCTGGCCGGGAAGCTCGACCGCGACTTCGGCGGCTTCAAAGTCAGCGTCCGCCTCCCACCGCCGCGACACCACGCAGGGTCGTGGCTCGCCTTCCACCAGGAACGTGGCGCTCAGGCACGCCACGGGATGATGAAGGTTTCGCCAGCCGTCACGCCAGACGGCGGCGCGCTCTTTCCAGCGCAGGCTGTCGCCCGTGAGGAGCACCTCTAGGGCTTCCGCGAAGCTCGACTTACCGGATCCGTTGCGCCCCACGACGAGGGTAAGACCTGGACCGGATGCCAGCTCCAGAGTCTGCGCACGGCCGATGCCGCGGAACCCCTCGACGGCGATCGAACGGAGGAACGTGCCGGCGGGAGGTGGCGCATTCTGCACCTCGAGGGGTCGGGAAGAGGCGGAACTCCCCGCCAGCCGCGCCTCGAGGCCGGCGCGTCCTTCGAGCGCACCTAGGACGAGGTCGCCCCACCCCTCGCCGAGGGAGCCGTCCGCCTCGAGCCGCGCTAAAACGATTCGCCGGAGGCCGGGATCCATTGGTAGAAATCAGGCGCGGTGCCCTTGCGGGCCCGGGCTCCAGAATCCCCCTCTCAAACCGTGCGGGCCGATTCTCAGCACGCGGCTCACCACTCTGCTACGTCCTCGTAACCCCTTGCCTACAAAGGACTGGCCGCACCACTTTGCTCTTGGTTACGCGAGGGTAAGTTCCTACCCCTAGCAGAACGGCCGCGAGTCCGACCACAGCCCTACTCCTTGCCGACGATGACATCGGACGCCTTTATGATGGCGCTTGCCTCGTCCCCGACCTTGAGGCCAAGCTCCTGAGCCGCCTCCACGGTGATCGAGGCCGTGATAGTGGCTCCCCCTGCGATGGTGATTTTCACGCGCGCCGTGGTCGCCCCAAGCACGACGTCCACTACGCGTCCTTTCAAGACATTCCGCGCGCTCAGCTTCATGCACCCTCCTGCCCGCCTATGATGGCCCAGAACCGGCTACAACGCTCGACCTTGCGCGATAGCTCGGAAGGCCGAGGGAGAGCAGCTCGTCCGGAACATGCCCGTGCCCCGACGCACCCAGGGTTCGCCAGCGAGGAGCAGGTCGAGGCCCTCCTCGGAGCGCTTGACCGAACGCGACGCCCGGCAGCCGGTTACGACCAGCAGAGGCTGCCCAAGGCTATCGGACCTGCCTCGGCGTCGGTTAGTGGTACCGTGGCATCCTGACTCGCCCACATGACGGGCGCTACGGCCAGGAGGGCCGGAAGTAAGGCACGTGGAGCGTCGAGACCCCCGCCGACGTTTGGCGGACGCCGCGGGAAGCGTGAACGGCACATTCAGGACGCCGACTCCGA
>DATMML010000126.1 GCA_035570235.1 Vicinamibacteria bacterium
TGGCATCCTGACTCGCCCACATGACGGGCGCTACGGCCAGGAGGGCCGGAAGTAAGGCACGTGGAGCGTCGAGACCCCCGCCGACGTTTGGCGGACGCCGCGGGAAGCGTGAACGGCACATTCAGGACGCCGACTCCGAAAACGGGTCTTCGGCTGGAACATCCGGAAACGCGGTGATGGCAGGACGGCCTTCGACGACACGACCGGCCAGGTGAGCGGGTCCTGAGTCCCTGGGCGCCCGCCTGCGACAACGCCCGGCCTTCTGTTCTATGTCATGGTGGATAGCGTGACCGCGACCCTTGAAGCCGTCGTCGACAACGGGGGCGAGATCGTGCAGCCCATCGGCACGGACGCGCCCGAGATCACGGCCAGATTCCGCGACCCGGCAGGAAACATGATCGGCCTCTACCAGCAACCGGCCTGAGCCAGCGGGGGGCTGAGCCGGCGGCGGGATCCTGCGCGGCGGCCAGGAGCGCGCTGGCGGTCCCGGCCATGCCTCCGGACCACAAGAAGCCCCCTCCGATCTTCGGCCCGGCAGTGTCTCGCGTGCTTTGGCAATGGGGAGCGTGTGCCCGTCGTGGGCGGCACAAAGGCGGGAAGGGGCCGGGCGCCCGTCAGGAGCGCTGGCGGCGCACGGATCCGGGAAGCAGGGAGCGGAAGAGCTGAAGAGCGGAGATGATGTCGTCCCGCGAGAGCGGCTTGCGGACGAAGATCACGGGTCCCAACGCCAGGGCATCCAGGATCGCCTTTTGATCGACGTCCTGGCCGCTCATGAGAACGGCGGGACGCCTTGGATGACGGCGGAACGACTCTCCGAGGATCTCGGGGCCACTCTTCCCGGGCATGACCACGTCCAGAAAAAGCGCATCGTAGGGCTGGCTCTTCACCCGCTCGAGAGCGTCTCGGTAGTCGGAGCAGGGGTGCCCTTCCCAACCCAGTTCCAGCAAGGTGTCGGCGAGAGCCTGGGCGAACGTGACGTCGTCGTCGACGACGAGCACCCGTGGCTGGCCCTTGAGCGTTGCGCTGGGCTTGACCTCGCCCGGCTCCGCCTGGTGATAGGCCTCCTCGGCGGCTTGGAGGAGAGCCTCCGCGCCGCCCTCCACCTCGCCGTATACGGTGGCCACGCCAACCGCCAGAGGCTCCGTCACGCGGCCCTCCGGCGTGAACAGCAGACGCTGGGCCGCGCTGACCGCCTGCTGAAGGTCGTTCCCGGGCAATACGATCGCGAGAAGATCGGGGGCATACCAGCCGAGAGTGTCGTGGAGCCGGGCGCGCTCCCGGAGGCGGGCCACGTCCAGGGCCAGGGTTCTGGCCGGCCGAGTCTCATGGGGACCCGCGAGCGCCAGGGAAAGAAAGCCCCCCTGTCGACGCACCCGCGCGACCTCTGCCTCAAGCTGTGCCAACAGACCAGCCAGGGAGAGTGCGGGCGGATTGGACTCTTCAGCCACGTTCCAGCCTAGCCGTCGGGCCCGAGCCCCAAATGGCTCGGGTGCATTGGAGCGCTAGATTGTACGCGAACCCCCGGCAGGCGGTGTGACCGGGCAGAGGCTGTCGGGGTCGCGCTCGGTCGAGCGCTCCTGAACACCACCCTACAGCGTCGGGGGGCAATCTCCCCAAGGTCGACGATGTGGCGGAAGCCCTCCTCATCCCCCCTCGTGCGTCCTTGCCCTCATGGTAGCGAACACCTGGGCGTGGGGGACATCCGAGGCGGCCTCGGGAGATGCGCTTCCCGACCCGCTCAGGGCGGGCATCGTCCATTTCCAGCCCCAGAAAGCCGACATCCGGGAGAGCTCGCCGGCCAGGAGGGCAGCGTCCGCGATGCGTTCCTTCGGATCGCGCTCGAGCAAGCCCGCAACGATCGCCTCCAGCTCGTGCGGTATCTGGCCCCCGGACTCGCGCAAGTTCGGCATGCGGGCGTTCATTGTGTTCGTCAGGATGTCCGCAGGGGTGCCCCCCTCGAACGCGGGCCGACCGGTGAGGCAGCGGCAGGCGATTGCTCCCAGCGCGAACAGATCGCCCCGCTGGTCCACGGCCTCGCCCCGCAGAGCCTCTGGCGGAATGTACCCCGGTGTGCCGAACACGCCGCCGTGCATCCGGGAGGCGACGAAGGAGGCGATCCCGAAATCAGTGAGCTTGATCGCTCCGTCGCGGCCCAGCAGCACGTTGCCGGGCTTGACATCGCGGTGCAGCAGATTGGTCGCGTGGGCCGCGGCGAGTGCGCTCGCCAGGGCCCCGAGGAGGGGCACGACTTGCTCGGGGCCGAGCCGGCGCGCGTTTCGCAACAGCTCTTGCAGGCTGGCGCCCTCCACGAATTCCATCACGAAATAGGCCGCATCGGCTGCATCCTGCACGTCGTACACCGCTACCACGTGCGGGTGGTTGAAGCGGGCTACCATGGCTGCTTCCGACACGAGGCGGCGCACCAGATCGTCGTCCCAGAAGCCCGACATGCCGGTGCCGGCACGCACGGTCTTTATGGCCACCCAGCGCTCGAGCTTGACGTCCCAAGCCCGGAAGACGGTACCCATCGAGCCGCGGCCCAAGATTCCACGCACCTCGAAGCGCCCGAGCTGGACCACTCCGACGCCACTGCGAATCCGGCCCTCGATCGCGGACAGCTCGGCCGCATTCAAGGGCGCTCCAGAGGCTCGGGACGCCGCGCGCAGCTTGCGCACGCGCTCGACCTGGCGCCTCAGCTTGAGGATAAGCTCGTCCGGCCGGGCGGGCTTCAGGATGTAGTCGTCCGCACCCGCCTGCAAGCCCTCGAGCTGGGCCCCCGGCGCGCCCAGGCCAGAGCAAAATAAGAACGGAATCTCATCGTGACCCGCGGCCCGCACCCGGCGGCACAGCTCATACCCATTCATGACGGGCATCTCGACATCGGCGACCACGACTTCGGGCGGCCGTGAGCGGATGCGGGCGAGGGCCTCGTTGCCGTCGGAGGCGGTTTCGACCGAGAAACCGGCGTCCCGCAACTCGTGGCCCATGATCTCCAGGAGCTCGGGCTGGTCGTCCACGAGCAGAACGCGGCCCTTGTTCTCCTCGCCGGTTCGGCTGGTTCCCAACGGGCTGGAGCCGGGACCCTTCATGTTGTTGGTGCCTTGAGGCAAGTATACAAGGCCGGGCCGTAGCCCGTCCCAGAACCGCCTTGAAGCCGGGGAAAGGCACGCGAGGATTGCGGCGTGACCTTACCGGGTCGAAGAAGGCGCCGGCCGCCAGGCGGACCCACGGCGAGACGACTCCAGTCCTATAATTCGCGGCATGGCCAGCGACGCGTCCGGCTCGGCGGCAGCTACTGCGTTCCCTCCGGGGGTCGCCCCGTCCTTCCTCAGCATCCACGCGGTGCGCATCTTCGTGCGCGACCTCGACCGGAGCCTCCATTTCTACGTCGGTCAGCTCGGTTTCCGGCTCGTCATCGACGCCCGCCTCCAGTCCGGTGAGCGCTGGGTCGCGGTCTCCCCGCCCGACGGCACCGCCATCCTCGCCCTGGTCGCCCCCCAACCCCGTTCCCTTGAGCACAAGCTCATTGGCCGCGCCACGCATGTCGTGCTCATCACGGGAGACGTGGCTGCACGGTTCCAGGAGTGGTCGCGGAAGGGCGTCCGCTTCATGAGCACCCCGCGGCTCCGGCGGATCAAGTACGAACCCGCTCCGGCCGGGGCAGCTTCGTCGCCCCGGCTGCTCGGTGAGAAGACGCCTGTCTGGGGCGGCGTCTTCGCCCGCTTCCGTGACATCGACGGGAATACTTTCTCCCTCGTCAGCTTCGACGAGGTCACTCATACCGTGGAGACTGAGCGCCGGGCCGCCGCCGACAAGCTCGAAACCGAGCGCCGCGCCGTCCACGAGCTCGGGATCGCCCGGCAGGTGCAAGCCCGGCTCTTCCCCCAGTCCAGGCCCGCCCTGGCGTCACTCGACTACGCGGGGGCTTGCCTTCCCGCGCAGGCGGTGGGCGGCGACTACTACGACTTCCTGAGCCTGGGCCCGGACCGCCTGGGCCTCGTCATCGGGGACGTGATGGGGAAGGGGATGGCCGCCGCCCTCCTCATGGCAAACCTCCAGGCCAACCTCCGCAGCCAAGTCGCGTTCGCCCTCGACGAGCCGCGGCGCCTCCTGGAGACCGTCAACCTCCTCTTCTGCGAGAACTCGCCCGAGAGCTCGTTCGCGAGCCTCTTCTACGGCGACTACCACGACCG
Organism: Vicinamibacteria bacterium; assembly: GCA_035570235.1. Taxonomy (NCBI): domain Bacteria; kingdom Pseudomonadati; phylum Acidobacteriota; class Vicinamibacteria; species Vicinamibacteria bacterium. The sequence goes on from DATMML010000126.1 coordinate 4,194, forward strand.
CACGGGCGCGCTCCGCTACGTCAACTGCGGCCACGTCTGCGCGCTTGTCCTGCGTCGTGACGGGACCCTGGACCGGCTACAGGCCACCTCGACCGTCCTAGGGCTCTTCCGGCAGTGGGAGTGCTCGGTGGGGGAGTGCCGTCTCGAGCCCGACGACCTCCTCGCCCTCTACACCGACGGGGTCACGGAAGCATTCGACGACACCGGGGAGGAGTTCGGCGAGCAGCGTCTCGTGGACGCCCTCCGCCGGCACGGCGCCCGCCCGCCCGAGTCCCTCCTGGCGTCGCTCGTGGAGGAGGTCCACTCCTTCAGCCCCCACGAGCAGCAAGACGACCTCACGCTCATCGTGGCCCGACGCCGAAGCGCTTCGCGGCCGGGTGTCGCCTAGCCCCCGCGACTCGACGGCGACGGAGCGCGCCAGCGCCTCTGCGCCTCGAGCCAGTCAGGACGGGGTCATGTGAGCCGTACGGGTACTAACGGGTACCCTGGCTGGGAGGGGCCATCTCCTATGCGAGCTGACGCCCACCCTCGAGTCGGTGCTGAGGCACTACCACAACTACCAGGCGCCCTTCGTGGTGGACCCGCCGGGAAGGGTCCCGGGCTCCAACCGCGGCTGAGCCCCCTGGACCTGGCGGACTCGAGGAGTTAACAGTTCAGGGACCGAGACCGACTCATTACCGAGCTCAGGCTGCGCCAATACGTCGAGATCCTCGTTGAGTCAAAGTCCTCCATGTTTGGGGGGAGAGGATCGGATTCGGGGCTTCGGGGCCTGGTCGTAGGTGGCCCTCGGGCGCGATCCCGTCTACGGCGCAGCGAACGGCGCGCCTCCTTGTGCTGGGCTTCGAGCTCGCGGATCACAGCCTCGGTCTTGTCGTCGAGGGCGGCGAGGACCTCGTCGGGGTTCTCTTCCCCGTAGTGAAGAGCCAGGCGGCCGACTGCGAGATCGACGACTTCATGACCGTCCCACGCTCGCGCCCAGAGAGAGGAGAAGCTCGTCCAGTTGTGCGAACGTCTCGGGCATCGCACCCTCCATCCCGGCGATGGCACCGTCGACAGCTTCCTTTGAGGGATAGAGTTCGTGCATGACCAGCAGCGTCTTGCCACCTTTTTCCTCGAAGGTCACGGTGGTGACGGCACCATCGTCACTTTCGTCATTAGTCCAGACGAGGCGCGAGTGCGGTGTCACTTCGATGTACCTACCGAAGAACGCCATAGGCTTTGAGGTCTCGTGGCCGAATTCGAAACGGTACCTGCCCCCGACACGAACATCCGCCTCGCAGGAAAGCAGGGACACGCCTGTCGACTTCGGTGCCCACCACCGCTTGAGCAGCTCGGGCTTGGTCCACGCCTCGAACACGATGCGCGCAGGGCCGTCGAAGGTTCGCGTAACGACGAGCTCACGCTCGGACCTGCGTTCCACCGTCGTGCGGTTCTTCATGGGGGTAGGCTCACCCTCTCTTCTTGCGTCCATCGACCTTCTCCTTCCGTTTCAGTTCCTCGACAACCTTGTCCAGCGCGTCGAAGCGTGCGTCCCAGAGCTGACGGTACCGCTCGATCCATGCCGCCTCCTCCTCCAGTCGGCGCAGGCCGAGCCTGCAGGTCCGCACGCGCCCAACCTTCTCCGTGGTGACGAGCCCCGCCTGCTCCA